>NZ_JAYMDY010000007.1:0-242625 GCF_037027245.1 Pseudoalteromonas sp. CH_XMU1449-3 | reverse complement strand
TTCACAACAGCCGAAACTACCCTCAGGTAAAATGCCGTACTTATCCTCAATATGCTCCCTGCTGTAAAACAATGCGTTACCCGATTGATATATTTGAATGACTCTATTGTAAGATTCATCGTCAGCGACTTCATAATACCAATCTGATGTTCCCCAGTTGTCATATTCATCGCCACGGGACTCGTCCCAATGCCAGAAGTAGTGCTTCATCAACCTTCCTTGTCACCTAACATGTTTATAGCGAGCAAATTGCGCGTTTTTCTTATTGGTTTATTTTTAACAAACTTGTTAACTAATTACCACTGTTAAAAAAATCTAGTCGTGTTAGCTTTTTAACTGTATAAAACGAGCGAAAGGGTCGTTTCTTGATTATGCGAGCCATTGAACTAAGGCTGTATATATATAGTTCTAGTTCAAAAAAATGAAAATTTAAACGTGAAAATAAAATTGTTAATCTAGTCAAATTTATGTGTAATTGATGCATTATAATGCGTTAAGCATTACCGGGAGCTATAGCATAAACAACACTGTACTAACATACCGAATGGATAGCGGCCAGACTAAGATATTGGTTTGTGCTACATTGTTGATATTTTAGCCAAATATTTACCGTCGGTAGGGAAGCGTTAGTTTTAAAGTCAGTAACGAACTATAAGGGGGAATTGTGGAATCAAAAAGTGACATCAGAGTTGTTTTAATTAGCTCCGCGGCTGCAGTGGTGGTTGGGTTGATGTCCGCCTTGGTGACAGGCATGTTCTTGATTAAGAGTAATACCATTATGGCAGAAAAGGACATTAAGGTTATTAATGCTCAAAATACCCAAAAAATTTGGAAATTATTAAAACGAAAGCAGAGAACTACATCGACTCTGTAATGGACTTAGTAATTTATCTGCAAATACATGATACTTTCGAAGTAAATAGAGCAAATGAATTAGCACTGAGAGCCCAAAAAAATGGCTTTAAGCTAATGGTGCATGTCGGTCCCCAGCTGGCTAAAAACTCTGTAGACTTATCACTTAAATTACAAGCTAGCATTGACGTGAATGATAGTCGACCTTTAGGCGTTAAAATAAATGAAGTAACCATGAGTGCAGCAGAATGGTACAAGGCCTATTTTGTTGAAATATCCACCTATAATTATCAATCTATGCCTCACAAAATGGAAGCTGATTCAATTGCTTTGATTATCCAGAAATTCGGAAAAAGCTAACAAGGCCATTACAACTCTTTCTATGGGCTAGGCGACGTATGCAAATCGTCCATATGGCTGTGTTAGGATTCTTAGTTAAGCATGGATAGTACCGAGTATTACAAAGGCCAGAGAGGGCAGATTTTGACTTCAGAGATTATTTTCCTGACCATCACTGCTAACTTATAGCGTCTGTCAAATAAACCTCCAACCTAATAGTTAAACTCTCAGATGAGATACAAGTCGTTTATCTAAACAGATAAAAGCCCAGCTTAACTGGGCTTTGCACTCTCACAATTTAATGCTTTTTCATTTTACTCATTTCAGCATGACAACTTTGAATTGTCAGAAGGGTTTTTGATAGCGCGGCTTCACAATCATGGGGTTGTGGTTTTTTTAGCGCATGTTTGATCTCTGCTAGTGTTTTATCTTCAACTTCTTCAAGTTCACTAACATAGGTGGCGTTTTTGTCGGCACCGAGTTTGGTGATTACTGATGTATAAGCTTTACGCGCTTCTACAGCAAAATCAGAGCCATTTTCGCGCTCGCCATTTTCGTTAATAGCATAAGGTTGTAAGCGCTCAACACTTACTTTACGCGCATCTATCATGCGTTGAAATAAGGCAATTATGCTTGGGTCGGTTACTTTTTCCTGTGCTTTTTCATAAAAATCGATACCGCTATTCATAACTTGGATGATATCTGCAATATGATGAACGTCTTGTCCTTGATGAGTATTCATAATAACCTCTTTTTGAATATTAAAAACAATGCAATTAGATACTTGCAAAGCATATTCCAGTTCATTACTTAAATATAAAGTTATTGTATTTCAGGTGGTTATTCGTTTTTAAGAGAAGGGGGACTGCTGATAAGCTAAGCTAACACCTTGCTTATCAGCAATAATTACAATTTGGTTGGTAAAATCTTACTTAAGCTCGTCGGCTACTTCTGCAACCTTTTGGCGTAACCAAATATGGCTTGCATCACGGTGTAATAGCGGGCTCCAAATCATATCGAGCTCAAACGGCGGAATAGGGAATGGCGGCTCAAGAATTTTAAGGCCCGGATCGTCTAAATAAATATTTGCGGCTTTTGAAGGTAGCGTTGCAACCAAGTTTTGTTCTTTCGCTAAGTGAATAGCTACATGGTAGTTACGGGTAAAGGTGGCAATATTACGGTGTTTACCAAAGTGAGCGAGCGCCTCATCAACCCAACCTAGCTTTTGCACATCTTTAGGGTCCATACCCACACCTACACCAAAGCCTGTTTTACTTACCCAGATGTGGCGCGCTTTTAAATAGCTGTCGAGGCTGAAGTCTTTGATAATTGGGTTATCTGCTTTTACTAGGCAGCAAAAGCTGTCTTTCCAAATTTGTTTATAGTGAAACGATTGCGGTAAGTTTTCAAAACGGTTGATAGCCATATCTACCTTACCGTTTTCAACATCGTGGAAGGTAACATCACTTGGGGTCAAAATATCGAGTGTGGTGTCGGGGGCTTCTTCGTGTAATTTACTTAATAAGCGTGGAGCAAGGGTACTTGCTGCATAGTCACTGGCCATGATACGAAAAACACGTTTACTTTGTGATGCTTCAAATTCTCGATTTGGTGCAAGTGTTTCTTCAAGGGTCATTAAAATGCCGCGGATCACAGGCTGCAACTCTTTTGCGCGCTCTGTCGGTACCATACCTTCGCTGGTACGCACTAAAATAGGGTCGTTGAATAAATTACGGAGTCTTTTTAGGCCATTACTCATGGCAGGTTGGGTAATGCTTAGCTGGTTAGCAGCTTTAGTTACATTACATTCCCTTAGTAAAGTATCTAGGTAAACAAGTAAGTTTAAATCTATTTTACTTATATTCATTGTGTGTCCTTGGTGTTTACCAATAATGGATAAATCGTTGTGCAGCAGGGTATGGATAAATGTGGCTAACTACACCTTGCTTATAATTGTATTGTGCTTGTCGCCAATAGGCTGGATCTTCAAGCTCTGGGTGTGTGCTCAATAAATATTGCTTATACACCGGGTTTGCTGTCACAAAGGTACATAATTGCTCTGGAAACACATCTTGTGGTGCCACAGAGTAACTTTGCTCATTGGTTAAGTAATCATCGTACGACTTTGCTTTTGGTAAGGCCCGAAAGTTCATGTCTGTTAGGTACTGAACTTCATCATAGTCGTAAAAAATAATGCGATTATGTTTACTCACCCCAAAATTTTTCAACAGCATGTCGCCTGGGAAAATATTTACGGCGATCATTTCTTTTAAAGCTTGGCCATATTCTTCTATTGCTTCAAACGCTTGCTGTTCACTGGCATTTTCAAGATACAGATTTAACGGTGTCATCCGTCTTTCTATATACAAATGCTTAATGATTAACCATTCGCCTTCAATAATCATCGAAGAACCAATGGTTTTATGTAACTCTGCAAGTAATTTACTATCAAATCGGGCTAGTGGAAATACGACGTTCGAATACTCTATGGTGTCGGCCATGCGGCCAACACGGTCATGGCTTTTTACTAATTGATAGCGTTTTAATACGGTATCGCGGCCAAAGGGTTTGCTTTCTCCAAAGGTGTCTTTAATGACTTTAAACACATATCCAAACGACGGCAGGGTAAATACCATCATCACCATACCCGGTGTACCAGGGGCAATTACAAGCTGATCGTTTGAATGATCTAAATGACTTAAAAACTCTCGGTAAAACTCGGTCTTACCTTGTTTATGAAAACCTATTGCATTGTATAGCTCAGCCAGTGTTTTATTCGGCATAAGCTGATTTAAAAAGCGTACTAACGCTGATGGCGCATGGGTTTCAACCATAAAATAAGCACGGGCAAAACCAAAGATAACCCGCATTTGCGATGATTTGGTGAGTAGGGCATCAAGGTATAACCCTTTGTCTTCATGGTGCAATACCGCAATAATAAATGGCTGTACGCCACTTTCTGACACCACGCGACCAACAATATAAGCCGCTTTGTTTCGGTAAAACGGGGCTTGCAGTATATCAAAGCGCATTTGCCATGCTTGGTGATGTGTATCGGGCGCTTGTTTATAAAAGGCTTTTACCAGCAAGCGAATATCGCGTTCTAAATCAACAAAGGGCGCTTTAAAATCAAACTGATTAATAATTTTGCGTATTGTGGGTCTTAAGCCATCAACAACAGGGTGGTAACTGCGGTATTCAACTTCCATTGGAAGTGCGGGGGCATCTGCAAGCGTCGCTTTTACAAAGATAAAGTCATTATTAAAATAACGACGATGAAATAAACGACAAAAAACAGAGTTGTAAAAGGTTTCGGCAAGTTCTGCCTGAGGGTGAAAGCGCAAAAATTGCTGATAGAGCTGTTTGGTTTCGAGCCAGCAGGTTTGATCTAAGGTAATAATTTGCTGTTCGTTGAGCGACTTGAGCTTAGCAATGGTTTCGTTAACCCGATCATCGTAATGGCTAATTCTGAGTTTGCTAATCTCATTTATTTTTTGCCAATCACGATGCGCAAACGCAAGTGGTGCTTTGGCTGTAATTGCTTGAAAGAGTTTATAGTGATTGCGAAACCCAGATAAAATTAACTCTGCAATGTGTTGTGGCTGCATATAAACTCCTTACTAATAACAACATAGAGCAATAACTCTATTGGTGTTAAGAATATGTTATTTATTCTTCAAACCCAATAGTAAAGTGTATTTAATTATAGCGAGCGAGTTTTTTCTCTAGATTTGCGAGTTTTTTATTAACGCTTTTTACGTCGCGCCCGTATTGCTTGTTAATTGCTTTTAGCTGCTTTTTAATGTCTTTATTAATTTGTTTCGCTTCTTTATCAGACAAAATTCGGTTTAAGCGCTGCTCTTGCTGGTACTGAGCTCGGTCTCGATCACGGCTTAAAATATCTAAACGGTGTTTATAGCTGCGAATTTCAGCTTCGAGGTTTCTGATAATTTGCTGGCGTTCAAGCTCGTTGAGCTCTTTAACAAAGTTTTGCGGAGCTTGTAAGTCTGGATCGGTTACTTGAATTTTGTGCTTGGTTGCACGGCTACCACAGGGGAACTCACTAAATACCGTGCCTCTGTCTGTGACACATTTATAGTATTCTGTGGTGGCAGCAAGTGATGTGTTGGTAAAACAAACTAGTGTAAGCGATATTAGATAAATGATTATGGCTTTCATGACGTCCGTGTCTCCTAATCAAATAAGGTGTCTAATATCTAAAGCTAGCTTGAAATATTGATTTATCAATAAGCGCTAGGGCGTATATCGTTTCAGCTTTTTAATGCTTTGCACTAAGAATGGAATATCTAAGCCTTGTTCAATGGCAAAGCCTTGTGCTGCTGAAATGTTTTTAAAGTTACCATCTGAATCAATCAGGGTAATTCTGTCTTTTTTAAATGCGATAAATACATTCTGCGAGTAATTAACACCCGTGTCGTCATGGCGTTTGTATAAGTTACTACCCAACATGCTTTGTTTTGCGAGTGTTTTACAACCTAAATAATGGCCTACACTGGTGGCGATAATATCACTTGGTTGAATAAGGCCTTCGGTTTGTACAACTTTTTTATCTGAGCTGTATAAACGAGAAGCTGTAACAATACCATTGCTCTGCTGTGCAAGACTAAAGGCAAATACGGCATTAGCAGATTCACGTGCTTGTGTTGTAGCGTCTGCACGTACAAGGCGAACCGCTGGGTTTTTATCATCGTTATTAATAAATTCGAATTGCTCAAAACCATTAATTTGAATTGAGCGATTATCAGCAAGCCACACAGGCAGTTGCTGTTTGTCTAGAATAGGGGCTTTGTAAAATGCTGGCAGGCCATACACTAAACTAAATAACGTATCTTCTGTTTCTACAGGTTGTAAGAACAAGTCTGTCTTACGTAATGCAGGCTCAGTGGCAACAAATTGCTCAAGGTCAGCATTATTTTCAAATATTAAAATATCGATAGTCGCACTCGACTCAGCTTTGCACTCGGCAAGTGGAGTAGGAGCTAAGTAATCAATATTATGTGGGTCAAGCCTCACATCGTGTGCTTCTTTGTAGCTTTCTAGATCTAGTAAATCGTTTTTAGCTAATAAGCTTTTAGCTGTTGTAGGGTAAGACAACGGCAATACATTATCTTGTTTAGTGATATCAAACTTTAAATTGGCATCTGCCCAAATATGAATACTGTGGCTAAGTGCAAAACACACTAAAATTGTGCTGGTTGCATAGCGCGGGAACTTATATTGCTTTAAACGTGCCAAGTGGTGCCAGGTGTAGTTACTGACTAATAATTGGAACGCTAAAATTAGCAGCACAATGCCGCCCGCAAGAATTGTTGTTAATGCCGGTGAGCTTGTTAAACGGTGCCACAACAAAGAAACGATTTCAGGTAGAGCAGACGTATTTAAGTGATAGCCCAAGTTAAAATAAACATAGGCATCAAGCGTTAAGAATGACGCACCGAGGGTTGCAATAATGGCTGCCATCCCCCGGATATGCCGAGGGTATGGAAACACTAAGCTTAATGGAAATATCGTTAAAACAAAGGCAATAAAAGTAATAAAGCTGGTGTGGCTTAACCAGGTCACGAGCATGTATAAATAGCCCATGAAGGTTGTCGGTGCACTGTCTGCAACTAAGTAGCTTAAGCTAATAAATAGCACTAAACCTATGTTTGCAAAGGTGAACCAATGGCCCCAACTTAAAAGCTGACTTACTTTTGAAGAAAACTGACTTTGTTGCGATAAATTCATAAATCTTATTTAACCGACTGTGCTAATGCTTTTGCAAAGTTGTCGGCAACAGCTTGTCTTTTCTCTGATGGTACATGCTCTTTTAAAATATGCGTGATAGAATTTCCTAAACACATAAGGCTTAAATCAACAGGCGCTTTGTGCTCTGTTAGTACATCAATCAGCTGATCAACGATTTGTTCTACTTGCTCATTAGAATATTTTGATATGATAGGCATCAGTTGGTTCGATAAAAAGAGTTATATTCCCGTATTTTAACACCAGAGGCGTGAAAAACAAAGATGACAATAGATGTTAAAAAATTAGTCGTTCATTATGTAGACAAAAAAGATGACGATACAGATATTCATTTACGCAATGATGAGATGGTTGTTAACGATAAAGTAGCCGTTTTTATAGAGCAGCTACACCATGCATATAATGGTAAGCCAGGTAAAGGCTATTGTGCATTCAGCGGCGAGAAAAACAGCATTGTTGCTTCGGCAATGCAAAGTTACCGTAACGACGAACTTGGTTTTTGGCACATGACAGAGCAAGCAACAAATGTGCTAAAAGAAGAGTTAAATAAGTATGCCTTTAATGAAACGGGTTATTTAGTTTTTTGCCATTATCAATATGTTGCAAGTGACTTCTTGTTAATTGCGATGATCAATATTAAAGAGCATTACTCAATTACTTCTGAGCTTGATTTAGCTTCATCTCGTCACTTAGATATTTCGCGTATGCAACTAGCTGCACGTGTCGATTTAACTGCGTGGGATACGCAACCAGAAGATAATCGCTATGTGTCGTTTATTAAAGGTCGTGCAGGTCGAAAAGTGGCTGACTTCTTTTTAGACTTTTTAGGCTGCGAAGAGGGCATTGATCCTAAACAGCAAAGCCAAGTTATGCTTAGTGCTGTAGAAGATTATTTATCTGAGCAACAATACGACAAGTCAGAGAAAGATGAGCTACGTAAGCAAGTTTTTGATTACTGTAATGATTGCGTAACCACAGGTGAAGATGCCAACGTTAAAGAGCTTTCTGCAACCTTATCGAAAAATGACGACAGCCCATTTGAAAGCTTCTGCCAAGAGCAAAGCTATGACTTAGAAGAGTCGTTCCCTGTTGATAAGAAAACAGTCACTAGCATGGTGAAGTTCTCTGGCATGGGCGGCGGTGTTAGCGTGAGCTTTGAACGTAAACACTTAGGTGAGCGCGTAATGTATAACGAAGCAACCGATACACTAGTGATCAAAGGTATTCCACCTAACCTTAAAGACCAGCTTCAGCGCTTTATGGAGCAAGACGAAAGCTAATCAGGTTTAAGCTTTAAGCGATAAGCCGATAGATACTCGTTTTATAGCCCAGCACTTGCTGGGCTTTTTAGTTTTAGGTGCTTGAAAACACAATCACTACAGGAAGAAACATTGCGTCACTATAGTTTTGTAGCGGCAAATAGCTGTAAAGTTGTGTTAGATACTGCCAGCCTTTTCAGCAAAGTTTTTAGAATGGTTAAGTGAAAAGAGTTTTTAGATTTTTTCTCTAATCATTAGAGGTTGTAGAATAAAATTAAATTAATTATTTATAGCTAATATTAACTTGTTTTTTATTTTTTAATGTGGTTTGGGGTTTATAGTTAATTATATATATATTATTTTCAGGTTTCGATTAATTGCTGATGAGATGGGTGTAAATGGAAAGTTATATCGCAATTTTAATTTCGGCTGGCTTCACATCGATAATTGGTAGTATTGCTGTGATTGTCAATTTTCGAATTAACCAAAGGAATAGGAAAATAAATAACACATTACAGCTGGCTAAAGATTTTGATCAAGATCATTCATTTGTTAAGGTTAGAATGTTCATGTGGGAGAAGTTTTTAGACTTACCTAAAAATAATTATGATTGGGAAGACTTAATTATTGAATATCAATCTAACAAAAAATCACCAGAGTTAGTGAATATTACAGATAATGATTTAATAGCGCTAAATAGAGTCGCAGCTTTTTATAAAATGATAGCTGGATTAATAGAAAATAACGAAGTTGACATAAGGCTACTACGCTCTTTGTTTGGCTACAATTATAATAGGTTTTGGCAACCTTTAAGAGATAAATTCGAAACTCATACGAATAAAAATGATAGACCATTGTTTGTTAAAATTCCTGAGCTAGAGGATTGATTTTGAGCTTATGCTATAAATATGTATTGTAGAATTTATAGCAATTAAGAAATTGAAGTGATTAGGAAATAAATGAAACTTGCTCAACTGAATATCGCTCTTGCTAAATATCCATTGGATGCGCCAGAAATAAAAGATTTTGTTGATAATCTCGATTTAATTAATGGCGTTGCTGAAAGCAGTGCTGGTTTTGTATGGCGATTAAAAGACGAATCGGGTGATGCCACCAATATTAAATTGTTTGATGATCCGAATATGATTATCAATATGTCTGTGTGGGAAAGCGTTGAAGATCTCAAAAATTTTATGTTTCGCACTCACCACAGAGATTTTATGCGCAGAAAAGGCGAATGGTTTCACCGCTTAGCAGAAGATAGCTATGTTTTATGGTGGATTGAAGATAACCACATTCCAACCCCTCAAGAGGCATTAGAGAGGTTGCAGTATCTGCGAGAAAACGGCGACACTCCTCGTGCTTTTACGTTTAAAAGTAATTTTACGGCTGAAGATCTAAGAGGTTAAATGGCTCTTTCATTTAATACACCGAGACTAAACGTCATTGAAATAAACTCTAATACCGCTAAATTAGAGCAAGCTGCTTTAGTTAACGCTTTACCTTCGATATTAACCCCCGCTGTAGTTGCGAATTTACCAGGTTATTTTCAGGGGATAGATTCTATTGCTACTGCTGAAAAGTGGTTGGCTAACATGCTTAATGAGTGCTGCTTATTAATGCTGCAATCTCAACATCAAGACGTTGTTGGGCTTTTATTTATATATACCGAAAACCATGATGCTCATATAGGTTATTTGTTAGCTGAGCAGTACTGGGGGCAGGGTCTTGCATTTGAGTTATTGCAGGGATTTATAAACCTCGCTGGTACTCAGTCACAATGGCATAAGCTCATTGCTGGTGTTGATGAATCAAATACGCCATCAATTAAACTTTTAAAAAAGTTGGCTTTTGAAAAGCAAGCATCTAAGGAAAATGGCATGTTGTTTTATGAATTAAACTTAAACCAAGGCATACAATAATGATAATAACTGCATTTTTAGTTAACTCGTTTAGTGCAAATAATACAGGCGGCAACCCAGCAGGTGTCGTGTTGAATGCAGATAAACTCACAAACGCAGAAAAACTGACGATTGCAAAAGAAATTGGCTTTTCAGAAACCGCATTTGTAGCGCAAGATCATGAAGTTGACTTTGCTGTGTCATTTTTTACGACAACGGAAGAAGTTGATTTTTGTGGCCATGCAACCCTAGCGGTGTTTGCTACGCTCTTCGAACAAGGGTTATTAAAACCAGGTTATTACACTCAACGAACAAAAGCGGGCATGTTAGGTGTAACAATTGCCGCAGATGGGCAAATTACCATGGAGCAAGCCTTACCAAAGTACCTTGGCAACTTTGCTTATGATGACCTTGCAGGCTTACTAGGGCTTGATGAAGCAACACTGTCAGAAACCGGCTTGCCGATCGATGTAATAACTACAGGATTGCCGGATATTATAGTCGCTGTGCCGAATAGCTACTTAGATAAAATTGTTATTGATGAGGCAGCGCTTAGCGAGTTCTGCCAACAGCATAATGTGATTGGTGTGCATGCCTTTGAATTATGTGAAGAGCAAAGTGAGCTGACCGCAAGTTGTCGTAACTTTGCGCCTTTGGTAGGTATACCCGAAGAGTCTGCAACCGGTAGCGCCAGTGGCGCGCTTGCATGCTACTTATCAAAACATGTATTTGTACAGCAAGAAAACCATTTCAAGTTTGAACAAGGCCGAGCAATGGGGTGCAGTTCACACATTTCAGCCAGTGTTTTTTCGGATGAGCAGGGTGTTTATAAGGTTCTTGTAGGTGGCTATGCCAATCACCTAGGTACTCAACAGGTTGTTATTTAAAAGCATTACACACAAAAAAGCCGCGTTATAAACGCGGCTTTTTTATTAAGTGACTAAATTAATCAGCCGCTAAGGTTTTTGCCATATCAGCACGGGCTCTGCCAGCAGGTTTAATTGAACCTGCACGAAGGCCGCTATCTGGAATAGCTGTACGCTTGTCATGCGCCATAGCCGATGGTGTTGGCTCTGGCTCACTATCTGCAACTGGCGTAGGTTTTGCCATTGCAGCGCTAGCTGAACCTTTTACTAAAACAGTTTTTTCATTTTTAGCAGGTTCTTCAGCTTTTACTGGTTCTTCAGTTTTAACTGGTTCCTCAGCTTTCACTGGCTCTTCAGCTTTCACTGGCTCTTCAGCTTTTGCTGGTTCTTCAGCTTTCACTGGTTCTTCAGCTTGTGCGGTTTCTTCAGCTTTCACTGGTTCTTCAGCTTGTACTGGTTCTTCAGCTTGTACTGGCTCTTCAGCTTGTACTGGCTCTTCAGCTTGTACTGGGTCTTCAGATTGTACTGGATCTTCAGCTTTAACTGGCTCTTCAGCTTGTGCTGGTTCTTCAGCTTGCACTGGTTCTTCAGTTTTAACAGGTTCTTCAGTTTTAACTGGTTCTTCAGCTTGTGCTGGTTCTTCAGCTTTTACTGGTTCTTCAGTTTTAACTGGTTCTTCAGTTTTAACTGGTTCTTCAGTTTTCACTGGTTCTTCAGTTTTTGCTGGCTCTTCAGTTTGAGCTTGTTTTGCTTTTAGCTCAGCTTCATATTCAGCAGCAGCTTGGTCGGCAACTGGAATAAATGCTGGCGCATCAGCTTTGTCGTCACTTGATTTTTCATCATGCTCAGGGCGACGGCGACGTTGACCAGCAGCACGTAAGTGGCGAGGTGAACGACGAGAGCGTGTACGAGGTTGAGCTTGTTCTTCATCAGTTGATGATTCAACTACCGATTCAGTTTGCTCTGCTTGTTTAGGCTCAGCGTCAGCTTTTACTGGTTCTGCAGGTACTTGCTTTTCAGCAACAGGCTGTTCTGCTTGTTCAGTTTCAACTGCTACTTTTTCTTTCGCAGGCTTAGCTGGTTTTTCAGCTTTAGGTGCTTGCTCAGTTGTTTCAGTTGTTTGTACTACTTTTGCTTCATCTGCGCTTTCATCTGTTACGCGAACTTTTTTGCGTAAGTTGCGACGTTGACGACGAACCTTAGGTTTAGTTTCCTTTGGTTGCTCAGATTTCGTCTCTGGTGCAGTGTCTTTATTCGTTTGTTCTACATCATCATTACGTTTTTCATTACGTTTTCTGTTGTTAGAATTACGACGACGTTTGTTGCGATTCTCGTTACCTTCTTTTTGCTCAGGCTTATTCGAAGTATTTGTGTTTTCTTCTTTAGCTTGTGCATCGTCAGGACGTTTATTACGAGAGTTGCGACGGCGTTGGTTGTTGCTACGACGACGGTTGTCGTTGTTGCGACGATTATTGCTACGTCTTTGTGCTGCTTTTTTCTCTTCTTGCTCTTTTTCAGCTTCTTCTTCGGCATTGCTGAATAACGACTTGAAGAACTTACCAATTGCAGCAAATAATCCACCTTCTGACTTTTTAGCCGCAGGGGTCGTTTGCTCAGCTTTTGGTGCAGCTTGAGGTGCAGGTGTATTAGGCATAACAACACCTTTAAGAACCGGCTCTTCACGAACTGGTGCTGAAGGCGCTTTAGCCATTTCAAATGCTTCTGGCTCAGGAGCAACAACTTGCTCGTAGCTTACTGTTTCGATTGTTTCGTCTTTACGTAAGCGAACTACTTCGTAATGTGGCGTTTCCATGTGTTGATTAGGAATGATCACAACATCTACGTTATGGCGCTTTTCGATGCGTTGAACACTACGACGTTTTTCATTTAATAGGTAAGCGGCAACAGCCACAGGCACTTGTGCATTTACTTGTGATGTGTTGTCTTTAATTGCTTCTTCTTCGATTAAACGAAGGATAGACAATGCAATTGATTCGTTAGAACGAATTGTACCTTGACCATTACAACGAGGACATGGACCTTGGCTTGCTTCACCTAATGAAGGGCGTAAGCGCTGACGCGACATTTCAAGCAGACCAAAGCGTGAGATCTTACCAATCTGTACACGGGCACGGTCAGGGCGAGCAGCGTCTTTTAAACGATTCTCTACTTCGCGTTGGTGGCGTGGTGGCGTCATATCGATGAAGTCGATAACAATAAGACCACCTAAGTCACGTAAACGTAATTGACGAGCAATTTCGTCTGCCGCTTCTAAGTTAGTATTAAGTGCTGTTTCTTCGATATCACCGCCTTTAGTGGCTTTAGATGAGTTGATATCGATAGACGTAAGCGCTTCAGTTGGGTCAATTACAATTGAACCACCTGATGGTAAGCGAACCTCACGTTGGAAAGCAGACTCAATTTGGCTTTCAATTTGGTAGTGGGTGAATAGTGGTACATCGCCCTGATAAAGCTTAACACGGCTCATGAAGTCAGGACGGAAACGCTCAATATGGGCTTTCGCTTCTTCAAAAACACGTGCTTTATCAATTAAAATTTCACCAATATCACGACGTAAATAGTCACGGATTGCGCGGAAAATTACGTTACTTTCTTGGTGAATTAAGAACGGAGCAGGGCCGCTATCAGCAGCTTGCTGAATCGCTTGCCAATGCACTAATAGTGCTTTTAAGTCGTACTCTAGTTCTTCAAATGATTTACCAACACCTGCAGTACGAACAATTAAGCCCATACCTTTAGGTAGTTCTAAACGGCTTAGTGCTTCTTTAAGTTCAGTACGCTCATCACCTTCGATACGGCGAGAAATACCACCGGCACGAGGGTTGTTAGGCATAAGTACTAAATAGCTACCTGCAACGCTGATAAAAGTCGTTAACGCAGCGCCTTTTTGGCCACGCTCTTCTTTATCAACTTGCACAATTACTTCTTGGCCTTCTTTGATCACGTCACGGATGTTTGGACGACCTTGGAATGTATAGCCTTGTGGGAAGTAGGTGCGAGCTATTTCTTTAAGAGGAAGGAAACCGTGTCTCTCAGCGCCATAATCAACAAAGGCAGCTTCTAGTGACGGTTCGATACGGGTAATTTTACCCTTGTAAATATTTGCTTTTTTTTGTTCGTGACCTGGGCTCTCTATGTCTAAATCATACAGGCGCTGGCCATCAACCAGTGCAACGCGCATTTCTTCTTGCTGCGTCGCATTGATTAGCATACGTTTCATATTGTTACTCTACTAATTCTGTCGCTGACATGACGATATAAACTCGTCTGTTCAGTGGTTTCTGACGGTTGTTTTTGTGCAGTCTCACGACTGGGTAAAGTCAAAACCTGAAGTTGTTTGCTTACATTGAGCATCACTAAGTGTGGCTGACAATAACATGTTCTCACGTTATTAAATTCTTATAGGTGTCAAAACTGCCGCCAATTCTGCGGTTTTAATTTACGAGTTTTGTCCCGAAGTCGACCATGTTCAAATTTTTATTCAATGTCTTGCTACAACAGCTGCTTCTGAATGACGTTGCTACGTCGTCACTATCAGTCAATTTATCTTGTTCAATTGCTTTTTATGTTCATTAATCAACATTCGTGCTCAAATTATTCAGGCAATATATTACGCGCATCGCCGATAATTGAACGCTCGTGTTGGCTGGGTAATTATAAAAGCTTTGGAAAACTTAGCGCGGATCTGTATGATCGGCAACCCAGAATATGCTTCACGAATGTATTAATGTGATAAAAGCACCGTTGTTACTTGCAAACTTTATGTTCGCGACGGTGATTATCCCACTATTACAGTCGCGTTAGCAACTAAATTATTTACTTAAATCAGTGATTAGGCAATGTCAGAAAAAACCGGCTTACAAGTTTCGTTTGTTACCATAGGTGAAGACCATCTAGGTCAACGTATTGATAACTTTCTTATTACTCACCTAAAAGGTGTGCCTAAAAGTGCAGTTTATAAAATCCTTCGTAAAGGCGAAGTGCGAGTAAATAAAAAACGCATAAAACCTGTCTACAAACTACAACTAAATGATGTGGTTCGTATTCCACCTATTAAAGTGGCCGAAAAAGAAGAGTTTGTGCCAAAAAAACTCGATAAAGTAAAACAACTTGAAGACGCCATTTTGTTTGAAGATAAGTATTTAATGGTGATCAACAAGCCTTCGGGTATGGCTGTGCATGGTGGCAGTGGCCTAAGTTATGGCTTAATCGAAGCACTTCGCGTACTTCGCCCTGGAGAGCGTAGTTTAGAGCTTGTACACCGCCTAGACCGTGACACATCAGGTTGCTTGCTTATTTCTAAACGTCGTTCAGTGTTAACTGATTTACATAAACAGTTACGTGAAAAAACCATGGAGAAAAACTATTGGGCATTAGTTGATGGTCAATGGGATTCTAAAACGAAAAATGTTACCGAAGGACTTCGTAAAAACACCTTGAAGTCTGGTGAGCGTGTGGTTCGTGTTGATAATACCGAAGGTAAACCATCACACACGCGTTTTCGTGTGCTTGAGCGATATGCTGAGTGCTCATTAGTGCAAGCGTCGCCGGTAACAGGGCGTACTCACCAAATTCGTGTACATACGCAATGTAAAGGTCATCCAATTGCGTGTGATGATAAATATGGTGTTGCAGAGTTTGATCAATACGTAAATAAGCTGACTGGTTTAAATCGTTTGTTTTTACATGCCCACGATTTACGTTTTATGCACCCTAAAAACGAAACAACCATGCATGTTGAAGCGCCACTCGATAATGCACTTCAAAACTGTATCAAAAAGCTACGTGCCGATAATGAACAAGTTTAAGCTGGTTATTTTTGATTGGGATGGCACTGTGATGGACTCTGTGCCAAAAATTGTTACCTGCTTGCGAAATACTGCGCGAGACTTAGGTATTCCTGTTCCAACAGAGCAACAAGCAAAAGATGTTATTGGTTTATCGCTGGCAAAAGCCACTGAAGTGCTGTTTCCGGCGCATTTACATTTAAGCGACGAACTCGTTGCAGGTTACAAAGCGCAGTACCGTGAGTTAGATGTTACACCTACACCTTTATTTAAAGATGTAGAATCCGTTTTAAAGCAGTTAAGTGATGCAGGTATACAATTGGCTGTGGCTACCGGTAAAGGACGTGAAGGCATCGATAGGCTTCTAAATGAGTCAGGCCTTGGGAAGTACTTTTTGAATGTAAAATGCTCTGACGATGCTGAGTCGAAGCCATCTCCAGATATGCTTGAGCAAATTTTACGTGAGCAGGGCATCGCAAAAAGTGATGCTGTGATGATTGGCGATAGCCAACTCGATATGGCAATGGCTAATGCCGCAGGTATTGCTTGTATTGGAGTGAGTTTTGGTGCTCATAGCCCGGCGCAGTTACAACAACATACGCCGTTATGTGTTGTTGATTCATATCAACAACTTTTGCAGGTTTTAACTACGCCCCTTGCAGCGCTAACACGTCAACACCAAACTCAGCCAGCACTTTAGTTAATGTGATCAGTGGCAGGCCTATCAATGTATTAGGGTCATCGCCACTGAGCTTTTCAAATAAACAGATGCCTAATCCTTCACTTTTAAAGCTACCTGCACAGTTGTATGGCTGCTCTGCATCGCAATAAGCATTGATCTGTTCAAGTGTGAGTTTTTTAAATGTCACATCAAATGGCACCACGGTGGTAATTGCTTTATTGTTTTGTATATCAAATACACTTAAACCCGTTAAAAAGGTCACTGTATGGCCACTAAACGATGATAGCTGCTTAATGGCATTCTCTTTAGTATGAGGTTTACCTAAAATTGTATCGTTGAATACCGCAACTTGATCAGAGCCGATCACTAATCCTTCGCTAAAATGTTGTTTGGCAACTCGGGCTTTTTGCTCGCCTAAACGAGCAACTAATTGCTCTGGTGTTTCAGCTGCGATAGGAGACTCATCAATATCTGGAGAAAAACTTTGAAAAGGTAAGTTAAACTTAGTTAATAATTGCTGTCTAAATGGTGAGCTTGACGCTAATATAAGTGTTGGTTTCATAATAAATTCTGGATGAAAATTGTATTTTGCCAAGGATAAGCCACAATGAATCCGAAAACAAAGCAGAAGATCGTTAAAAACCTACCAAAATTGGTTTTTTACTTTGACTAACTTACTAACTATCTATATGATGCAGCCCCTATGCAAAAGGTGAAAATTCCCATCACTCTTCATCCCAGCAAAGCAGCTCAACATCGTTTAACGTATGACGGTATTGTCCCGCTTGAAAAACTTTCTCGTTTAGAGCAAGTTGTGCAGGAGGAAGCAGGTGAAATAGCGGTAAAGATTCATTGCAAAATTGACGAGCAAGGTTTAGTGGTAATAAGTGGTAACTTATCAACACATGTAACTGTAACTTGTCAACGCTGTAATGGAGAATTAGGGTTGGATTTGGAACAAGACTTTGTGTATTCGCCAATTGGTTTGGATGCAGAGTCAGATCATCTACCTGAAGGTTACGATGAAGTAGAGCTGGACGAAAACGGTGAAATCAACGTATTTGAGTTAATCGAAGACGAACTGATTTTAGCTATTCCAATAGTGCCTACACACAACGAAGCTTCATGCAGTTATTCATCAGAGCCTACTAGCTTTGGTAAATTAGCAGCAAAAGATGACAAACCAAATCCATTTGATATTTTGAAACAACTTAAGAAAGATTCTTAGGAGAAGACTAATGGCTGTACAAAAAAGCAAAAAGTCTCGTGCAAGACGCGGCATGCGCCGTTCACACGATGCGATCAGTGGTCCAACTTTAACTGTAGATCAAGTTTCTGGTGAGACTCACCGTCGTCACCACGTAACTGCTGACGGTTACTACAAAGGCGTTAAAGTAATTTCTAACTAAGAGATTGCTATATGCTGACCAATCTAACCATAGCGTTAGATATGATGGGGGGCGATTACGGCCCCCGTTCATCTATCCCCGCTGCCGTGCAAGCGGTAAATGCTAATACCAACTTAAGACTCATCTTATGTGGTAATCAGCAAGTTATTCTAAAAGAACTCGAAGCACTCGATTCTGTTTCACACCCTCGTTTAATTATTCGCCATTGTAGCGAAGTGGTCACAAATGCGTGTGAACCTGCTTCAGCGGTTCGTTCTAAAAAAGATTCATCAATGCGAGTTGCCCTTGATTTAGTTAAATCGGGTGAAGCGCAAGCGTGTGTTAGCTCTGGTAATACAGGCGCGCTATTTTTTATGGCGCATTATGTATTAAAGATGCTTCCAGGCGTAAAACGTCCTGCATTAATTTCTGCTGTTCCAACCGAACGTAAAAACCCTGTTTATTTACTTGATTTAGGTGCGAATGTGCATTGTGATGCACAAACCCTTTATCAATTTGGCATTATGGGTTCTGTGGTAGCAGGGCAGGCACTTGGGTGTGATAACCCAAGAGTTAGTTTATTGAATATTGGCTCTGAAGACATCAAAGGGCATGAAGGAATAAAACAAGCTGCACAGTTAATGCAGCAGTGTGAATATCTCAACTACACAGGTTACAGTGAAGGTAGTGATATTTTCAGCGGAAAAGCCGATGTTATTGTGTGCGAAGGATTTGTTGGTAATGTGGCATTAAAAACCTGTGAAGGTATTGCCAAACTGATCATGCATAAACTCACCAAAGCCTTACACAAACATTTCTTATACAAAAGTTTAGCGTTTTTATTGCGTCCAGTGATAAAAAAACTCTACAAGCGGGTGAACCCCGACCAGTATAACGGCGCAAGTCTGGTAGGATTGCGCGGTATTGTTGTTAAAAGCCATGGCAATGCCTCACCAAAGGCGTTTCATGCTGCTATTGATGAAGCCGCGCGGGAAGTCGAACGCCAACTCCCTGAAAAAATCGCTGCGATTTTTGAGCAAACACATCCAACAACAAAGTAGTGCAGCATATCTAAAACTTGTTATGCTGCCTGCTACAGAATATTTTTTTGTTTAATTATAAGAGCAAAGTATGGCACATAAAATTGCACTCGTATTTCCAGGTCAAGGCTCACAAACTGTGGGCATGTTATCTGAACTATTAGCTGATTCACAAATTGCTAAAGCAACATTCGCTGAAGCATCTGAAGCTCTTGGCTATGATCTAGCTGCACTTGTACTAAATGGTCCAGAAGAAGAATTAAATCAAACCCATCGTACACAACCAGCACTTCTTACTGCTAGTGTTGCTATTTACCGTCAATGGTTAGACGCAAACCCTGATGCCGATGTTGTTATGGCTGGTCACAGTTTAGGCGAGTATTCAGCATTAGTTTGTGCTGGCGTTGTAAGCTTAAGCGAAGCAGTTAAACTAGTAGAAAATCGTGGTTTATATATGCAAGAAGCAGTACCTGCGGGTGTTGGTTCTATGGCTGCAATCATCGGCTTAGGTGACGACGAAATCAAAGCAGCGTGTGAAGCATCAGCAAATGGTGAAGTTGTTTCACCAGTAAATTACAACTCACCAGGTCAGGTTGTTATCGCTGGCCACAAAGCGGCAGTTGAGCGTGCATCAGAAGCATGTAAAGAAGCAGGTGCTAAACGTGCTTTACCACTTGCAGTAAGCGTACCTTCTCACTGTGAACTAATGAAACCAGCTGCTGAGAAATTAGCTGCTGATTTAGCCGCTTTAACATTTAATACACCTAAGTGTGATGTAATCAACAACGTTGATGTAAAAGCTGAGCAATCAAGTGAAGCAATTAAAGATGCATTAGTACGTCAACTTTACAGCCCAGTTCGCTGGACTGAAACTGTACAAGCATTAGTTGCTCAAGGTATCACACAAAGCTATGAATTTGGCCCAGGTAAAGTATTAACGGGTCTTGCTAAACGAATTGATAAAGCAATGGTATGTGGTGCGGTTAATACGCAAGCTGCTATTGATGAAGCGAAATAAGTAGGAATAGAATGACAAATTTATTTTCTCTTGAGGGCAAGGTTGTCCTAATCACTGGTGCAAGCCGTGGTATTGGTAAAGCGATTGCAAATACGCTAGTTGCACAAGGTGCAAAAGTAGCGGGTACTGCTACAAGCGAATCAGGTGCTGCTAAAATCAGTGAATACCTAGGTGACAACGGTAAAGGTTATGCCCTTAACGTTACAGATCCTGAATCGATTGAGGCGACACTTGCTGCGATCAAGGCTGATTTAGGCGATATCGACGTATTAGTTAACAATGCGGGTATTACTCGCGATAACTTATTAATGCGTATGAAAGACGGTGAGTGGGATGACATCATCGATACTAACCTAAGCTCAATTTTCCGTTTATCTAAGGCTGTTTTACGCCCTATGATGAAAAAGAAAAATGGCCGTATCATTAATATCGGTTCTGTTGTGGGCACTATGGGTAATGCGGGTCAAGCTAACTATGCTGCAGCGAAAGCGGGTGTAATTGGTTTTACTAAGTCATTAGCACGCGAAGTGGCATCACGTGGCATTACAGTGAACGTTGTTGCACCTGGTTTTATCCAAACAGATATGACAGATGAGCTGACTGAAGACCAAAAAGCAGCTACGCTTGCAAATGTACCTGCAGGGCGTTTAGGCCAACCTGAAGAAATCGCTGCTGCGGTATGTTATTTAGCATCTGACGCTGCTGCGTATGTATCAGGCGAAACATTGCACGTAAATGGCGCGATGTACATGGTTTAATGAAAGTTAGCAAAAATTTGCTAACGAAAGATTATCGAAAATTGTTGAATTTTTTGTGATCTTGCTTTAAACATACTTGAATTCGCTATTAAAATAAGCGATAAATGAACAAATACTATTCGAGAGGTTTGACCAGATAAGTAATTATCAGCAAATCCTTGAATCACAGAATTATGCGGCGTAAACTACGCCGCAATCTGAAAATAACGCATTGGCGTTTTTAATAAAGGAAAGAAGAATGAGCGACATCCAAGAACGCGTAAAGAAAATTATCATTGAGCAACTAGGTGTTAAAGAAGAAGAAGTAAAACATGAAGCTTCTTTCGTTGACGACTTAGGTGCTGATTCACTTGACACTGTAGAACTAGTAATGGCTCTTGAAGAAGAGTTCGACACTGAGATCCCAGACGAAGAAGCTGAAAAGATCACTACAGTTCAAGCTGCAATCGATTACGTTACAGCTCACGCTGAGTAATTTTACGCATTTTGATTTTAAGGGCAGCATTAAGCTGCCCTTAGTCTATCTATAGAATGATACTAATAAATTTGGTATACACCCCACCTAAAATAATTTCCTTATTGGAGGCAACCCGTGGCTAAACGTCGAGTCGTCGTAACTGGCTTAGGAATGTTGACACCGCTAGGTAATGATGTTGAATCTACTTGGCAAGGTTTGTTAAACGGTAAAAGTGGTATTCAAACTATCACGCATTTCGATACCTCAAGTTTCGGCACCAAATTCGCAGGTTTGCTGAATGACTTTGATGCATCAGCTTACATGTCACCGAAAGATGCAAAGAAAATGGATTTGTTTATCCAATATGGCATTGCAGCGGGTGTACAAGCACTACAAGATTCTGGTCTAGAGATCACTGAAGAAAACGCCACTCGTGTTGGTGTAGCAGTGGGTTCTGGCATCGGTGGTTTAACTTTAATTGAAGAAAACCACATCAAACTATTAAATAGCGGCCCGCGTAAGCTTTCTCCGTTCTACGTGCCTTCGACCATTATCAATATGATTTCTGGTCATTTATCGATTATGCACGGTTTACGTGGCCCTAATATTTCAATCGTTACAGCCTGTACTACAGGTCTACATAACATTGGTCATGCTGCACGTATGATTGCATACGGCGATGCAGATGCAATGGTAGCCGGTGGTGCTGAAAAAGCATCGACACCAATTGGTATGGGTGGCTTTAATGCTGCACGTGCATTATCAACTCGTAACGACGATCCACAAGCAGCATCTCGTCCTTGGGATAAAGACCGTGACGGTTTTGTTCTTGCTGATGGTGCAGGTGTTATCGTACTTGAAGAATATGAGCATGCTAAAGCACGTGGCGCGAAAATCTACGCTGAACTCGTTGGTTTTGGTATGAGTGGTGATGCATATCACATGACATCTCCACCTGAAGATGGTGCTGGCGCAGCTCTAGCGATGGAAAATGCCCTAAATGATGCACAAGTTAATGCAGACCAAGTTGGCTACATTAATGCTCACGGTACATCGACTAATGCAGGCGATAAAGCCGAAACATCAGCTGTTAAAACTATTTTTGGTGATGCAGCGAAAGATGTGATGGTAAGTTCATCTAAATCAATGATGGGTCACTTGTTAGGTGCAGCAGGCTCGGTAGAGTCGATCATTACTATCTTGTCACTAGTTGACCAGAAAGTAAGCCCTACTATCAACCTTGATAACCCAGATGAAGGTTGTGATTTAGACTACGTACCGCACACTGCACGTGACGCTAAATTGGATTACGCACTATGTAATTCATTTGGTTTTGGTGGTACTAATGGCTCGTTGCTGTTTAAAAAGGTATAATTCTTTTTAACAACGGACTAAAAAGAAGAGCCCAGTTGTTTAACTGGGCTTTTTTGTATGAGTAAATTAAAACAAACAATAAAAATAATCACACCAGACACCACAATAAGCACGCAAGACCGTGGCTTAAATTATGGTGACGGCTTCTTTACCACGGCCTCTGTGGTGAATTCTGTCGTTGAGCACTGGGATTTACACAAAGCGCGTTTAGAAGAATGCGCGCAAAGACTATTTTTCCCCGAATTAGATTTATCTGCAATTGAGCATGAAGTAAATCATGCAATCAGTGATACACAAACCGGTATTTTAAAAATAGTTATCACTCGTGGTGCAGGTGGGCGTGGTTATGGCTTACCAGATACACCAAGTATCCAAGTGTTGATCAGTATAATGCCTGCAGTTTCACGCTATAAAAGTTGGCAACAGCATGGTGTAAACCTAGCGGTCAGCGACGTGAAACTTGCACATCAACCTTTACTTGCAGGTTTAAAAACATTGAACCGTTTAGAGCAAGTGCTTATCAAAAAGCAAATGAGCAGCCTTGAATGTGATGACGTTGTTGTACTTGATTATGATAACAATGTGATTGAGTGCTCTGCTGCAAATATTTTTGCTATTAAAGACGGTCAAGTTATATCACCTAAGTTAGACCGCTGCGGTATCACTGGGGTTTATCTCAGCGCTTTATGTGATAAGTTAGCCATTGAATTTAAAGCAATCCAATTCGATGAGCTTTTAGCTATGGATGCCGTATTTATGTGTAATAGTTTAATGGGCGTGGTGCCCGTTGCTCGAATTGCTGATACACAGTTTGATATTGAATGCAGTAAAGCGCTATTAACGGCGCAGTTTGCCAAGGAGAGTTTGTGATAAAAGTCATTGTTAGCGTGCTGTTATTAGCATTGCTATGTTGTGGTATTGGCTATCAACAGCTTCAATCAGCATTAAAAATGCCGTTAAAGGTTGAAAACAGTACTTTATTTAAAGTAGAACGTGGCACTGGCTTTAATCAGCTTTGCCAAGCATGGCAAACAAAGCAGTGGGTTGATAGCTGCTTTAAATTTCAGGTACTCGCAAAATTAGATCCTACTCTTACCGATTTAAAAGCGGGTCTTTATGAACTGGATACAAGCGCCGTTATTGATAATATTCGTCGTATCAATCAAGGTGCACAAGTGAGCTTTAGCTTCACAATTATTGAAGGTCAGCCACTTCGTGACGTTGTTGCTAATATCCAAAAACAAGCACATTTAACACAAGACTTAGACACAGAAAATTTAGCGACGCAGATAAGTAGCACACAAGAAAATTTAGAAGGCTGGTTGTTCCCTGACACCTATCACTACCATAGTGAAGATACTGCCAGCGGCTTATTAAAACGCGCATACAACAAAATGCAGCAGGAATTAGACACCGCATGGCAAACTAGAGCTGCAGATTTAGTATTAAGTTCACCGTATGAAGCGTTAATACTGGCTTCTATCATCGAAAAAGAAACGGGCCTTGCTTCTGAGCGACCACTAATTTCTGCGGTATTTACCAATCGTTTAAAAACCAATATGCGCTTACAAACCGATCCAACGGTTATTTATGGTATTGGTGCTGATTTTGATGGCGATATAAAACGAAAAGATTTAACAACCTATACACCGTATAACACGTATAAGATAAAAGGCTTGCCGCCAACACCCATAGCCATGCCTTCGAAAGCAGCGATTTTGGCCGCGGTTAATCCACCTGAGTCTGAATATGTGTATTTTGTTGCGAAAGGGGATGGCAGCCATCAATTTTCGAAAACATTGCAAGAACATAATCGAGCGGTAAAGCAGTACCAATTAAACTAACAACCAGAATTGAGTCATATGACAGCGAAATTTATAGTGATTGAAGGCCTAGAAGGGGCCGGAAAATCAACGGCTATTGCCGTATGCCAAGCTTATTTAGAAAACAAGCAAGTCGATTTTATTAATGTACGTGAGCCTGGCGGTACAGCTATGGCTGAAGAGCTGCGTAATATCGTCAAACAGGCTCACCAAGAAAAAGTGACGGGTGAAACAGAGCTGTTAATCATGTATGCAGCACGCTCGCAATTGGTTGCTAATGTTATTAATCCGGCACTTGAAAAGGGCACTTGGGTTTTAGGTGATCGCCATGATCTTTCATCACAAGCATATCAAGGTGGTGGTCGTGGTATTGAACAAACTAAACTCTCTTTTTTAGCTGATATGGTGCTAAATGGTTTAAAGCCTGATTTAACTATTTATTTAGACATTGACCCTGCAGTTGGGCTTGCTCGTGCAAAAGGCCGTGGTGAACTTGATCGTATCGAACAAGAAGCATTAGGCTTTTTTGAGCGCACTCGCGCACGCTACCTTGAAATAGCTAAAACTGATAGCAGTATCAAAACAGTGGATGCAAACCAAACAATGCCAGAAGTACATGCGGCAATCACAACCGTGCTTGATAACTTTTTTGCAGGTTTAAATTAATATGCCTTTGCCGTGGCTTGAAGGGCTTTATCAGCAACTAGCGCAAAGTTTTGCACAGCAACGCTTTCATCATGCTCAGCTATTTAACGGTGATAAAGGTGTTGGCAAACAATGTTTAGTCGATTCGCTCGCCGATGGCTTACTTTGCGCGTCACCTGTAAATTTAAAAGCCTGTGGCAATTGTAAAAGCTGTCAACTTAATCAAGCGGGTACTCACCCTGATAAACGCGTTGTAAAGGTGGAAGGCCAAACAATAGGCGTTGATGAAATTCGTGAGATCAGTGATTTTATCAACCATTCAGCGGCGCAAAATGGTAACAAAGTAGTGGTGCTCGAACAGTGTCACAAAATGACCACTGCAGCTGCTAATGCTTTATTAAAAACCCTTGAAGAGCCAAGTTTGCGCCGTTATTTATTGTTAACGTGCGAACAAACAGCATTATTACCTGCAACAATTTTAAGTCGCTGTGCCGTACACGAAATAAAAGTTAACTCTGAATATACGAAAAAATGGTTAGCATCATTAAATATTGTTAATTATTCATGGTTAGAGTTATTCGTTAGGCAGCCACTTCTTGTTCAGCAGTGGCAAAATGACAACCAACTTGAAGCTGTCGATTCTCTTTATAAATTTGCAACTGAGATAAAAGACAGCCATAATTTCAGTGCGTTAGTCGACATCCTTAATAAAGATCATAGCTTGGTTAATGTATTTGCTTTGTTCTTAACAGAGCATCTTAAAACGCAATTAGTGTTAGGAATGGACTTTTTCAATTATCAGAAAGCACAATCTGCAATTTCAGAGTTTCTTTATAACAGTTCACATGTGCTTGGTTTAAACTTGGAACTAGCCATTTCAAAATTAGCGTTTACTTTACGTGAAAGCCAAAATTAGGAAGTATCGTGCAAGAATTATTAGTAGATATTGAAGACTTAGAAGAATTATATCGCTGTTACATGCCTTATCTAAAAAATGGTGGTTTGTTTGTTCGCACTAATATGCGCTTTGAAATGGGTCATTCATTGGCTTTAAAGGTCACATTACCAGATGCACTAGAGGATGATGTAGTAACAGGTAAAGTTGCTTGGATCACACCGCAAGGTGCACAAAGCTCAAACCCACCAGGTATCGGTGTTAATTTTATCGACGATAAAACCAATTTGAATGCGAAAATCGAAAAACTACTCGGTACTATGTTAAACTCAGGCAATCCGACCTATACCATGTAATAAAAGTAGTACCATGATTGTAGATTCTCATTGTCATTTAGATCGTTTAGATTTTGATAAACTCGACTTAGACTTAGACCAAGTACTCGATAATGCTCGTGCAAAGAAAGTAGAACACTTTTTATGTGTAAGCGTAACTTTAGATCAATTCCCAAGTATGCTGGATAAAATTAAACACTATCCAGATGTTTCTGCATCATGCGGTGTGCATCCACTTGATCAAAAAGACGCACTCGATAAGCAAAAGCTTATTTCACTTGCAAGCCACGACAAAGTGGTAGCTATTGGCGAAACCGGTCTTGATTACTATTACTCAAAAGACACCCATATTGTTCAGCAAGAGAGTTTTGTTGGTCATATCGACGTTGCCAATGAGCTAAATAAGCCGCTTATTATTCATACACGAGACGCTAGAGAAGACACTATTAACTTAATGCGCGCTCACAATGCCGAGAATTGTGGCGGTGTATTGCATTGCTTTACAGAAAATTGGGAAATGGCCAAAAAAGCCATTGATATGGGCTTTTATATTTCGATTTCGGGCATTGTTACGTTTAAAAATGCCGTAGAGTTAAAAGACGTTGTAAAGCAAATTCCGCTAGATCGCTTATTGATCGAAACAGATTCACCGTATTTAGCGCCTGTTCCATATCGTGGTAAAACAAATCAACCAGCCTATGTTGAAGATGTCGCTTATTACATCGCTGAGTTAAAAGGACTTACTTTTAACGAATTAGCTGAAGCAACAACTAACAACTTTTATTCGTTGTTTAATCAAGCTAAAAGGGCGTAATAGTGGACGGCGTATCGAACTTACCTCGGTTAGTTATGGGGCCAATGGTACGCCGAGCAGATTCAGGGCGAGTGTGCTTTCAATTTGTTACAACTAGGCCTTGCCAATACCGAATAGAGTTTAGCGGTGTTGAAACATTCTCTAGCTTAGAATCAATCCAATTAGGGCAACAGCTTTACTTAAATTTCATCAATGTCATGCCAGTCAGTGGCCAGTTTGCAGTTGATTCACTGATCTACTATTCATTACATGATGAAGATAAAAGCCTTGATTTGTCGTCGTTTTGCTATGAACGTGCTGAATCTCCTGCATTTGTGATCCCAAATCGACTCGATAGAATTCTGCATGGTTCGTGTCGTAACCCTCATCACCCTGCAAAAGACAGCCTTGTTGCTGCAGATAATTGGCAAAATGATCAGCGCCAATCTCTTAATGCAGGCGCTGATTTATTATTGTTATCTGGCGATCAAATATATGCGGATGATGTCGCAGGACCTATGCTGCTCGCGATTGAAAAAGTGATTAGCTTGTATGGTGTGTTTCAAGAGCCAGCGCTTGATTTAGATTTACCAGAAGAGTTTGATCAGCAACTTTATCAGCGCCATTTACACTTACCCAAAGTGCCTTGGCAGAAACGAAGCAAATTTGGTGTTGGTTATTGGCTTAAAAAAGATGAGCCACACTTCTCAAGCTTAAAAGCTGAAAACCACTTAATTCATTTTCAAGAATTTATAGCGCTTTATTTATTAAACTTCAGCGCTGTTACTTGGCAGCTAATTGATTTTGAATCAATTGAATGCCCAGCTTTAGCCCCTAAATACGCAAATCTTTTTAAACTTGAAAAGGACGCACTGGTTGGTTTTGCAAAGGGTCTTCAAAGTGTTGAAAGGTTATTCGCCAATGTGTCGACATTAATGATGTTTGACGATCATGATGTTACCGATGATTGGAATTTAACCGCAGGCTGGGAGCAAGCTATTTATCAGCACCCAGCTAGTCGTCGTATTGTAAATAATGGCCTGATTAGTTATTGGTTAATGCAGGGGATTGGTAATGATGCAGGTGATAACTCGCTGTCTTTATTAGCCAGTTTTAAACAAAGCCTGCAACAACAGAGCTGGCATTTTAACGACTTTGATAAGCTAATACTCAATTTTAACCATTGGCATTACGAGCTTAATACCATCCCCAAAGTTGTGGTGCTCGATACCCGAACCCATCGCTGGCGTAATGAGCAAAACTTCAATGAACCATCTGGCTTACTTGATTGGGAAAGGCTCACCGAATTAGAAGAAAGCTTATTGTCTCACGATAAAGTGATTATCGTATCTCCAGCACCGGTGTTTGGTGTTAAATCGATTGAAGCTATCCAAGCAATTTTTAATTTTTGTGGGCAACCTTTGTTGGTTGATGTTGAAAACTGGATGGCCCATGAAGGTTCTGCTAAAAAGCTGTTAGATACTTTTCGCCGTGAAGATACACCAAAAGAAACCTTGATCCTCTCTGGTGATGTTCATTATTCATTTTGTTTTTCAGTGCAAAAGCGCTTTGGTAAACATAAAAACCGGATTTGGCAGTTAACCGCCAGTGGTATTAAAAATGAGTTCCCACGCAAACTTATTAATGTACTCGATAAGCTCGACTCAATTTTATATGCGCCGAAAAGCCCACTTAACTTTTTCACTAAACGTTGGCAAATGGAAGTTGATAAACACCAAACCATAGGCGAAGGGCAAAAGTATTTGGTCAGTAATGCGGCTATCAGCTTAATTGAGCTCAATGACGGTTTGCTTGCTAAATATGAACTTATTCACGCTGATAACCAAATAACTGAATTTGATTTAAACGATAATTAATCGATTGCTTTGCGATTCGCCTCAACGTAGTCAGCAACATTACTTACTGTATCTAACCAAAAACCATTTTTAGGATCTTGTAGATAAACTATGAGCTGCTCTAGGGTGTCGGTGCCTGTAGTGTACTGATTTCGTTTGCCAATATCGTGGCCAGCCAGAATGATCCAACTATTGTTAGTTCGGTGCTGCTCTATGGTTTTTTTAATTTCTTCGAAAGTAAGCCCATCAATGGGTAAGCTAGTTAACTGCGAAAAGTCTGTAAAGTTGGGGTTATTCGCCGTTTCGTCGAGCCAAGTTCGACCTGTTTTAAAGTGCTTGGCTATTAACGGTACATAACTTTTAGTATTTGCACCACGGCCAACAAAGGTGTTACCGCAAGGGTAGGCAAAAGCGGTTGGTGTCACGTTGAGTGTGGCTTTTATATAGTCTTGCCCCTTTAAGATATCTTGCTCCATTTCTTTTAACGTAAATTGTTCAAGCGACACCCAAAGTTCACGAAGCCATTCAAAGTTGCCGGTACACAAGTGGCTTGCCGTATGATTAGCAATTTCGTGACCTGTTTTTACAGCCATTTGCCACTTTTCAACACGTTCTTTTACGTTAAAAGGGGATACATAAAATGTCGCTTTTATTTGGTATTTGTTTAAAAGCGCTAAACCGGTATCAACTTGGCTATGTCTTGCATCATCAAAAGTGATACTGACAGCATTTTTAGCCTTATTAGGGTAGTCAAAGCCTAGGTAGTCACTGCTTTTTGCCAGAGTTTGGCAGCTTATTAAAAATGGTAGTACGACGCACAAGGGTTTAAGCATAATCAATCCTTTATCATTGTTTTTACAATGAAATCAAAAAGGCTAATGCTTTGCTATGCGACTTTTGAATAAAAAAACGCCCAGAACGAATCCGCATTGTTCTGGGCTTAGGGGGTGGCTCGTGTGAGCCTGCGCTAACTATAAAAAAACACCTTCTAAATTCAGTAGGGAGAAGTAGAAAGTACTTTTAAGTGTAGTTAATCAGCAGGAAATTGCACGGTAAATGTACAAATTTTATACTAGTTTAAAATCAGTCTGTTACAGCTTTTTACCTAAATTAGCGCCTTATTTATACAGTCTTTATGCGCAACTTATACCCAAGTTATCAACTGGGTATTTTGGACTAAATCGCGAGGTAAAGAGTTCTTAATTTTATTCTTTTGCCACTTACCTAGGCCTACTGGACAACCACATAACATTAAAACTACTTCACCATTATCTTGCGTTGGTTTTTCGAGCCTAATATCTTTACCGTTAAAGTAATCGTTTGCTTGGCAAGCAGACATCTCAAAGGTATTTTTATCGCAATCTTGGCCAAAGACAGTGGCAAACTCGTGAGTTAAGCGAACACCACCTTTGTGGATCACACCAAGTTGAATACCTAAACGTGAGTATTTAATTTTATCTTGCAGTTCATCAAAGCCATCTGGAAACAACCAAAGCTCTTTATCACGCTGCATTAACGTGCCTTTGAGTGATTTTAGACCGAACTGTTTTTTAATTGTTTGCATAAACGCTTGGCTTTGCTTTTTATCAAACTCAGCAAACGGAAATGCACCTTTTTTAACTTTTTGATTAGGGTTATCGCTTGACGCTATTTTTTTAAATTTAGCGATGAAGAAACCTTCACTGTCGTAAGTTTGCGGCCAAACATGTAAATAACCTTCGCTGGTTGTCGCTTTGTCTGCGCCATCAAACAGGGTATCGAGCGATTGTACTTCGATGCAATCCGGAAACTCTGCTAATAGATACTCACAAACTTGTTGGTTTTCAAGGGGTGTTAAAGTACATGTTGAATAAACTAGAGTACCGCCAGGCTTTAGGGCATAAAAGGCACTTTTGATAAGGGCTTTTTGCACAGCAGCAATATCAATATTAGATTCGATTGACCAATTCTTTAGGGCGTCTGCATCTTTACGAACCGTGCCTTCACCTGAACACGGGGCATCTAGCAAAATGCTGTCGAAGCACTCATACATGTAATCCCCGAATATCACACCGTCAAAATGTGATAATGCACAATTACCCACACCCATACGTTTGAGGGTTGCTGCCAATACTTTTAAGCGTGACGATGACAACTCATTGGCCACTAACACGCCACTATTATCCATCATTGCGGCGATTTGTGATGTTTTTGAACCTGGAGCCGATGCCATATCAAGTACCGCATCGCTTTGCTTAACTTCGGCTCTCAGTGCTACCGGCGGTAACATTGAGCTGGCTTCTTGCACATACATAGCACCACTTAAGTGTAAATCGGTATTACCAATTGCAAGGGCGGCTTCTTCGTCGCTTGGTCGTGTTAGCCAGAATCCTTCTTCGCACCATGGAATTGCTGTTAATTCCCATCCTTTTTTGGCACATTGACGCTGAAATTCATCGACTGACATTTTTAAAGTATTTACGCGAACTGAGCGTCTAAGTGGGCGGCGACAGGCTGCAATAAAGTCGTCTAATGATAAATGTTCAGGAAGGTAGCTTTTTACATCATCAATAAATGAGTCAGGAATATATGTATTAGCGTCCACTAAATGGCTCTCACATCACGTAATAATAGCTGGATCATACCATTTATAGCGCTATCGGGGGATATTTTTAGCTTTTTAAGAGCGAGATTGAAGTGTCGACATATTACCAATATAAATGTTCTTTATAGCCATTATTTTTGATAAATATCATTTTATGTCGACATTTTGCTGGTTTTTTTAGTCTGTTTTTCCGATCTCAAGGTTGACACATGCAATGATAGGGCGCATAGTGAACTCACAAATTGTCGACAATCTTAATTTAGTACTTTGATAGACCTATTTATGACAGAGCAAAAAGCCAACGATAACTACAACGATATCACGATAACAACTGCATCAGACCAAGTGTTTGTCGACATGCGTCGTGAAATTGTACAAGGCACCATTGAGCAGGGCAGCAAAATTTCTGAGCCAGAACTTGCTAAACGCTATGGTGTAAGCCGTGCCACCTTACGTGAGGCACTAAATCGTTTAGAGAGCTGTTATTTGGTCGAGCGTAAAGCGAATGTCGGTTGTCGTGTTGTTGCGCTAACCGCCGAGCGTTTAATCGAAGTCTATCAGGTTCGTAGTGCCCTAGAAGGGCTGGCTTGTCGGTTAGCTGCCGACAACATGGAACCTGAAGAAGTGCAGGGTTTAAAACAGTTATTGAACCAGCACTTACAAACACAGCGTGTAAAAGAAGGTGAATCATACTACCAGGAAGCGGGCGACCTTGATTTTCATTATCGCATTATTAAAGGGTCGAAAAACGCACACTTAATTCATCTTTTATGTAATGAGTTGTACCAGTTAATTCGTATGTACCGTGTACAAATGGGGATGGTTGGGCCGCGTGTATCAAAAGCGTTTGATGAACACTTAGCTATTATTAATGCCATTGAAAACCATGACGGTGAATTAGCCGAAATGCTTATGAAGCGCCATATTAGTGCGTCTCAGGCAAATATTCAGACGAAGTTTGACTTACTCGCAGCAAAAAATCAGTAGCGCCGTAGTTAAACAGTCACAATTTAGATTTAAAAAATAGAGTCAGCCAAAGAGCTGAAACCGTTCAAAGATAGGAGTTATCCAATGTCAGCAGGATTAAAGTTCAAACAGGCAATCGCCAACAACAAGCCATTACAAGTGGTTGGCACCGTCAACGCGTACTGCGCAATGATGGCAGAGAAAACCGGTCACCAAGCACTTTACCTCTCAGGTGCGGGTGTTGCTAACGCATCATACGGCATGCCAGATTTAGGTATGACTAGCCTTGATAACGTACTTGAAGATATTCGTCGAATCACCAGCGCTACCGACTTACCGCTTCTTGTTGATGCTGACACAGGTTGGGGCGGTGCTTTTAATATTGCTCGTACCGTTAAAGAAATGACCAAAGCAGGCGCAGCAGGCTTCCATATTGAAGACCAAGTAGCACAAAAACGTTGTGGTCACCGTCCTAATAAAGAGATCGTGTCTAAAGATGAAATGGTTGACCGTATTAAAGCTGCGGTTGATGCCAAAACAGACAGTGATTTTTACATTATGGCGCGTACTGATGCATTCCAAAAAGAAGGCTTAAATGCAGCGATTGACCGCGCAGCAGCGTGTGTTGAAGCTGGTGCAGACGCTATCTTTGCAGAAGCGGTGCATGATTTAGCAGATTACCAAGCGTTTGCTAAAGCGTTAAATGTGCCAATTCTTGCGAACATCACCGAATTTGGTCAAACACCACTTTATACAAAAGAGCAATTGAGCGAAGTGGGTGTTGAAATTGTACTTTATCCACTTAGTGCATTTAGAGCGATGAACAAAGCTGCACTTAATGTGTATTCGTCTATTCTTAGCGAGGGCTCACAACAAAGCCAAGTAGACAATATGCAAACACGTGCGGAATTATATGAGTTTTTAGATTATCACTCATATGAAAACACACTCGATAACCTTTTCTCAGCTAAAAAATCATAACGACAACATATAAGGAGAACACTCATGGTAGATAAAGCATTAGGCGGCGCAGGTTTACGTGGTCAAGTAGCAGGTGAAACAGCACTGTGTACAGTAGGTAAGTCAGGTTCAGGTTTAACTTATTGTGGTTATGATATTAGTGAATTAGCAGATAAAGCGCAGTTTGAAGAAGTGTCTTTTTTACTGTCGCGTGGTGAATTACCAACAGAGTCTGAGCTTACTGAATATAAAGCAAAGTTAAAATCACTACGTGGTTTACCAGATGCACTAAAAACAGTGCTTGAGAACATTCCTAAAGACGCGCACCCAATGGATGTAATGCGTACGGGTTGTTCTATGCTAGGTAACCTAGAAATGGAGCAAGATTTCTCAGAAGCGAATGATGCGATTGATCGCCTAGTTGCCGTATTCCCAAGCATTATTTGTTACTGGTATCGTTTTAGCCATGACGGCGTTCGTATTGAAACTGAAACAGATGATGATTCGGTAGGTGCACACTTCTTACGTTTATTACATGACGAAGCACCATCAGCACTGTTTGAGCAAGTAATGAATGTGTCTTTAATTCTTTATGCAGAGCATGAGTTTAATGCATCAACATTCACTGCGCGCGTGTGTGCATCTACATTGTCGGATATTCACTCTTGTGTAACGGGTGCGATTGGTAGCTTACGTGGCCCATTACACGGTGGTGCGAACGAAGCCGCTATGGATATGATTGAAGGCTTCACAAGCCCAGATCAAGCTGAAGATGCATTAATGGGTATGCTTGAGCGTAAAGACAAGATCATGGGCTTTGGTCACGCCATTTACCGTGAATCAGATCCACGTAACGTGATCATCAAAAAGTGGTCAGAAAAACTGGCAGCAGAAGTGGGTGATGATGTGCTTTATCCTGTGTCTGTTCGCTGTGAAGAAGTTATGTGGCGTGAAAAGAAATTATTCTGTAATGCTGATTTCTTCCATGCATCTGCGTATCACTTCATGGGTATCCCAACTAAGTTATTCACGCCAATTTTCGTGATGAGCCGTGTAACAGGTTGGACAGCACACGTGAAAGAGCAACGTGCTAATAACCGTATTATTCGCCCAAGTGCAGATTATACGGGCCCAGAAGCGCGTAGCTATACGCCAATTTCTGAGCGTTAATCTTAATTAAATCAGTGATAGGGGTAGCTTAGCTGCCCCTTTATGAAGGGGCGAAATAAATACAAAAACAATCAGCCCATCTTTGTTCACCGTCACCAAGTACAAGTAGAATCATCATGAATACAAATTTTAGAAAACCATTAGCAGGCACCGGAGTCGATTACTTTGATACTCGCGCTGCTGTTGATGCAATTAAACCAGGCAGCTATGCCACACTTCCTTACACATCGCGAGTACTTGCCGAAAACTTAGTTCGTCGCTGTGATCCTGAAATGCTAAATGATGCACTGTCGCAGTTAATTGACCGCAAGCGTGATTTAGATTTTCCATGGTTTCCTGCGCGCGTTGTGTGTCACGATATCTTAGGTCAAACAGCGTTAGTTGATTTAGCAGGTCTGCGTGATGCTATTGCTGCAAAAGGCGGCGATCCTGCAAAAGTGAACCCAGTGGTACCTACACAGTTAATTGTTGACCACTCATTAGCGGTTGAACACGCAGGTTTTGAACCTGACGCATTTGAAAAAAACCGTGCTATTGAAGACCGTCGTAACGATGACCGTTTCCACTTTATCAATTGGACAAAAACAGCATTTAAAAATATTGATGTGATCCCGCCGGGTAACGGCATTATGCATCAGATTAATTTAGAGAAAATGTCACCGGTGATCCAAAAACGTGATGGCGTTGCATTCCCGGATACATTAGTTGGTACAGATAGCCACACACCTATGGTTGATGCGTTAGGTGTTATTGCTGTCGGTGTTGGTGGTCTTGAAGCTGAAAGCGTGATGCTTGGCCGTGCATCTTACATGCGTTTACCTGACATTGTGGGTGTTGAACTAAAAGGCAAGCCACAACCGGGTATTACTGCAACCGACATTGTATTAGCGATCACCGAATTTTTACGTAATGAAAGAGTTGTGTCGACCTACCTTGAGTTTTATGGCGAAGGTGCTGATGCACTAACCTTAGGCGATAGGGCAACAATTTCTAATATGACGCCAGAGTTTGGCGCAACAGCAGCGATGTTCTACATCGATGACAACACACTTGATTATCTACGTTTAACTGGCCGTGAAGAAGAGCAAGTTAAACTAGTTGAAACATACGCAAAAGAGACTGGCCTTTGGAGTGATAGCCTTAAAACGGCTGAATATGAGCGTGTGTTAACCTTTGATCTATCATCAGTTGGTCGCAATATTGCGGGCCCTTCGAATCCACATCGCCGTGTTGCAACTAGCGATCTTGATAAAGCGGGTATCACTGGCGTTGTTGAGAATGAAGAAGGCTTAATGCCAGATGGCGCCTGTATCATTGCAGCAATCACAAGTTGTACTAATACCAGTAACCCACGCAACGTTATTGCTGCAGGTTTACTTGCGCGTAATGCCAACGCTAAAGGTTTAACTCGTAAGCCATGGGTTAAAACATCACTGGCACCGGGTTCTAAAGCGGTTAAGTCTTACTTAGAAGAAGCAAATTTATTACCTGAGCTTGAACAACTAGGCTTTGGTATTGTTGCCTTTGCGTGCACGACCTGTAACGGCATGAGTGGTGCGCTTGACCCAAAGATTCAGCAAGAAGTGATTGACCGTGACCTATACGCAACGGCTGTACTGTCGGGTAACCGTAACTTCGATGGTCGTATTCATCCTTATGCTAAACAAGCATTCTTAGCTTCACCGCCACTGGTTGTTGCTTATGCTATTGCCGGTACTATTCGTTTTGATATCGAAAAAGATGTATTAGGGTATGATCAACAAGGCAACGAAATTCGCCTTATGGATTTATGGCCATCAGATGAAGAAATTGATGCGGTGATCAAACAAAGTGTTAAACCTGAGCAGTTTAAAAAGGTTTACGATCCAATGTTTGATTTAAGTGTAGATTACGGTGAAGACAACGACCCGCTTTACCAATGGCGTCCACAAAGTACTTATATTCGCCGTCCTCCTTATTGGGAAGGCGCATTAGCGGGTGAGCGCTCTTTGAGTGATATGCGTGCGTTAGCTGTGTTGGGCGACAACATCACTACTGACCACTTATCACCTTCGAATGCGATTTTAGCGTCAAGTGCTGCTGGTGAATACCTGGCTAAAATGGGTCTCCCAGAAGAAGATTTTAACTCGTATGCTACTCACCGAGGTGACCATTTAACAGCACAGCGTGCTACATTCGCTAACCCTAAGTTATTGAATGAAATGGTTAAAGAAAATGGTGAAGTGAAGCAAGGTTCATATGCTCGCATTGAACCAGAAGGCAAAGTGACGCGTATGTGGGAAGCTATCGAAACCTACATGCAGCGCAAACAACCGCTTATCATTGTGGCTGGTGCCGATTATGGTCAAGGTTCATCACGTGACTGGGCTGCAAAAGGTGTTCGCTTAGCTGGTGTTCAAGTGATTGCAGCCGAGGGCTTTGAGCGTATTCACCGCACTAACTTAATTGGTATGGGCGTATTACCGCTTGAGTTTAAAGCAGGCACGACGCGAACTACGCTAGGTATTGATGGTAGTGAGAGTTTTAGTGTCAAAGGTGAGCCAACACCAGGCGCAACATTGACACTAGTGATTACCCGTGCCAATGGTGAAATCGTTGAAGTGCCAATGACGTGCCGTTTAGATACCGCTGAAGAAGTGTCAATTTATTCAGCGGGTGGTGTACTGCAACGTTTCGCGCAAGATTTTTTAGAATCTGAGGAGCACTAAGCGATGGCGTTTAAACCACAAATTAAGGTGCCAGCGACCTATATGCGTGGCGGCACCAGTAAAGGGGTGTTCTTTAACTTAACTGACTTACCTGAGCCTGCCCAAGTGGCAGGTGAGGCGCGCGACAATCTGTTATTACGTGTGATTGGCAGCCCCGATCCTTACCAAAAACAAACTGATGGTATGGGCGGTGCAACCTCAAGCACTAGTAAAACGGTGATTTTATCGAAAAGTACTAAAGCTGATCACGATGTTGATTATCTGTTTGGTCAAGTTGCTATCGATAAGGCGTTTGTTGATTGGAGTGGTAACTGCGGTAATTTAACTTCAGCAGTCGGGGCCTTTGCTGTGTCAAACGGTCTTGTTGATGCCAGCAAAATTCCAGAGAACGGCGTTGTTGAAGTTAAATTATGGCAAGTCAATATTAGTAAAACCATCATAGTGCACGTGCCAATTACTAACGGTGAAGTGCAAGAAACTGGTGATTTTGAGCTTGATGGCGTGACCTTTCCAGCCGCTGAAGTGAAACTTGAATTTATGGACCCTGCAGATGGCGAAGGGGCCTTATTTCCAACAGGTAACTTAGTCGATGAATTAGAGGTGCCGGGTATTGGTATGTTGTCTGCAACGATGATCAATGCGGGTATTCCTACAGTTTTCATTAACGCCAGTGAAGTTGGCTACGATGGCACAGAGCTACAAGAAGCCATTAACGGTGATGCATCGGCACTTGAAAAGTTAGAAACGATTCGCGCCTATGGGGCGTTGAAAATGGGGCTAATTTCTCATATTGATGAAGCAAAAGCACGTCAACATACGCCAAAAGTAGCTTGGGTTGCACCAGCTAAAACTTATCATGCATCAAGCGGTAAAGTTGTAAACGAAGCCGATATTGATTTAGTAGTACGTGCTATGTCGATGGGGAAATTGCACCATGCCATGATGGGCACGGCTGCGGTTGCAATAGGTACTGCAGCTGCTATTCCTGGTACCTTGGTAAACCTTGCTGCAGGTGGTGGTGAGCGTCAGGAAGTAAACTTTGGTCATCCTTCTGGCACTTTAAAAGTCGGCGCTGCTGCAACACTTGTTGATGGCAATTGGCAAGTCACAAAAGCAAGTATGAGCCGAAGTGCACGTGTATTAATGGAAGGCTGGGTTCGAGTTCCTCAATAGTACACAGCTGTGCACAGATATAATTTAAATAAAGCGGCGGTTACGCCGCTTTGTCTAATCCGTAGCACTGTTGCTTCATACCTTCAATAAACTCGTCAAACTTGCCGCTCTGTTGCGTGAGTTCTATTTCATCATTTAAGTCTTCTAAAACTTTTTGCCAGTGCGGCGTTGATTTGCTGACAGAAAAATATAGCGGTTTGTATTCAAGCTTGGGCTCTAATGCGACCAGTGATTCTAGTATTTGTCGTTTGCCGCTAATTGATAATTCAGACTTGTAAACGCTTGCTTTTAACACTTCAAGATCTGCCACAATTAGGCTTACGCGGTTGCTAAGTAACAGGTGAATTAGTTGGTACTCATTATTAGCGACGATTGTGTCGATTTCTTTATTATCAATCATGGCATCGAGTTCTTTGGTGTTTTTATATGAGCGAACTACACCAATAGGCAAGTCTTTTACAGAGTTTAAATCCCCATTAAATGGAGTTTGAGTTCCTTTTAATGCCACGAATGATAAATCCCCACCTGGAATAGCATGACTCAAGGCGAGTAAATCGTTGCGGGTTTTATCGAGGAAATTATCTGAAATAACATCATCTTCAATGAAATATTCAGGAAAGAGAATATCAGCGCGACCTAATTCAGCTTCTCTTACGGCGCGTGCCCAAGGATAAAAGCTAATGTGCACGCCATAGCCTTTTTCAAGTAAGGAGCTTACAGCAAATTGGTAAAGCCAGCCTTTGTTGCATAAGTTTTCGTCTATATAAGGAGGCCAATCTAAAGTAACGAGCTTTAAAACATGTTTGGCATCTAAGTTATAACCATATCCGCCGTTGAAACGCACCGCTTCTTCAGTGATGATTTCGCCATTTTTTTCAAAGCTAACAGGCGTAAGGCCCGCAAGAGCTTGATATGAGGCGAATAAAAAAAATACGGTTAGTAGTTTCATAAATTGTTTAAGTTTTTGTTATTTATATAAAGCTTAGCCTTTTGCCGTAAATATACAACCTAGTAACTGTAACAATATCTAACGGATGGAGTACATTTTTCGATCACAGCTTATTTTAATAGGCTTGAGTGACAAAAAGTTTACATTTATATTATGATATCACTTAATGCTTTTGCAGCTTAAGGATAACAACAATGATAAAACCAAGTATCTATATATCACTTCTAACAAGCTCTATGCTTGCTCACGCACAATTACCGCTTAGCGTTACAAGCCCAGATGGACAAATAACTGTAAAACTCGAAAAACAACAAAATCAGCTTGTTTATAGCGTAAATTATGGCAACCAAGAGTTTTTGCAGCAATCACAGCTTGGTTTAAATACCAACCTGGGTGATTTTTCACAAAGCCTAAAATATAAAAGCCATACAACAGCTTCAGTCAATGAAAGCTATAAGCTGCATAATGCGAAGGTGAGTGAAGTAAACTACACGGCAAATTCACTCAAAGCGCAATTTGAAAACCAAGAGGGCAGAATGCTTGGCGTCGAATTTAACGTGTCTGATAGTGATGTTGCATTTCGTTATCAGATATCGGGTGCTGAAACAGATACCCGTATTAAGGTGTTAGCTGAATACAGTGCTTTTAACCTACCAGATAATGCAACTACATTTATAAGCCCACAAGCCTTACCTGAAACGGGCTGGATGCAAACAAAACCAAGTTACGAAGAGCCTTACACCTTTAACGAAGCCCTTGGAACACCGTCAGCGAACGGCGTGGGCTATACCTTTCCTGCATTATTTAAAAATAGCGATAAAGGCTGGTTATTAATTTCTGAAACCGGTGTTGATAGTCATTATGTTGGCTCTAAAATAAGCGAAGGCACAAAAGACGGTGTTTATCGTATTTCATTTCCTCAGGCTGGAGAAAACAATGGCATTGGTGCGACTTATGCCGCTATGGCAATGCCTGCAACCACACCTTGGCGCACCATCACGTTAGCAGCAAGTTTAAAGCCAATTGTTGAATCAACCGTGGCGTTTGATTTGGTTAAACCACTTTATCAAGCAAGCCAAGATTATAAAATGGGTCGTTCAACATGGAGCTGGATTGTTTGGCAAGACCCAAGTATCAACTACGATGATCAAATCAAATTTATCGATTTAGCTGCGTCATTAAACTTTGAATATGTATTAATCGACAATTGGTGGGATAAAAACATTGGCCGCGAGAGAATGGCTGAATTGGTTAAGTACGCTAATGGTAAGGGCGTTGATGTTATTTTGTGGTACAACTCAAATGGCTGGTGGAATGATGCACCACAGACCCCACAAAATAGAATGAACAGTGCACCTGCACGTCGAAATGAAATGGCATGGTTGCAAAGCATTGGTGTTAAAGGGCTTAAAGTAGATTTTTTTGGTGGTGACAAACAAGAGACCATTAAACTCTACGAAGATATTCTCACTGATGCAAATCAGTATGGTTTAGTGATCACCTTTCATGGCAGCACTATCCCGCGTGGCTGGGAAAGAATGTATCCTAACTTCGTCACATCTGAAGCGGTTCTAGCATCGGAAAACCTTGTTTTTCATCAAAATTCGTTAGATTTACATGCCTATAACGCGACTATTTTACCGTTCACTCGTAATGCTATTGGCGCTATGGATTTTGCCCCAGTGTTTTTAAACAAACGCTTATCTCAAGACCAAACCGTCGGCACTATTCGCAAAACCACAGATACATTTGAACTGGCAACAGGTGTGCTTTATCAATCTCCAGTACAGCATTTTGGCCTGACGCCAAATAACCTTGAAGAACAGCCTCAATTTGTTATTGATACTTTAAAGATGATGCCAACGGTATGGGATGAAACACGCTATATTGCAGGTCAGCCGGGTCAAGATGTAACGATCGCAAGGCGTCATCAGCAAACATGGTGGGTAGCAGCCGTGAATGGTGAAAATAAAGCCAAAACATTCGATATCGATTTACCTATGTTAGCGGGCAAAAAAGTCACCCTGTTGTTTGACAAAAAAGATGGCAGTGCTGGTACTAAGCAAGTCACAGTAAGTAACAGTGGCAAGTTAACCTTAAACTTATTAGCTCAAGGTGGCGCACTGATTGTTGGTCGCTAACTGTGAGTTAATAGGCGATAAACAAAACCAAGTAGAGAAAAGCGAGCAGGTTGCTCGCTTTTTTTTGACTATAGTTGCCTTACTAATTTGGGCGTGCTAGATTTCGTTAGGTGTGGTGATGTACTACACCGCTTTAAGGACGACCTTAAAGTTGTAATTTAAATTCGGGGACGACCCCATAAAGAGGTCGACCATGAATTGGATCCTACTTATTACTGCTGGCTTACTTGAAGTCGCTTGGGCTTATGGCCTAAAACAATCAAACGGTTTTACTAAACCACTCATTTCATTCTTTACCATCTTAACCATGGCTGCGAGCTTCTATTGCTTAAGCGTGGCGCTTAAATCATTACCACTCAGTTTGGCTTATGCAGTTTGGGTAGGTATCGGCGTAATTGGCTCTGCAATTATTGGCATGACGTTATTATCTGAAGGCGTAAGTCTATTAAAAATTGCCAGCTTACTGCTGATTGCCCTTGGCATTATTGGTTTGAAACTTGCCAATTAGTGTTTGAATAAAAATCCGATAGGCTGTTGCTCTATCGGATTTTGGGTCTAGATCAAATGCAATTTGGGATTTATTAATTAGTGTAATTTTTTATAATCAACGACTAGTTGCTGTTGTACGCCAAGGCCTTCAATGCCAAGTGTAACTGTGTCGCCGTCTTTTAAGTAAACCGGTGGAGTTTGCCCTAAACCCACACCTGGTGGCGTGCCGGTAGAGATAACATCACCCGGTTGTAAACTCATAAATTGGCTGAGATAACTAACTATAAACGCTGGATCAAACACCATGGTTTTTGTGTTGCCGTTTTGATACTGGGTATCGTTCACCTTTAACCACATATCTAAATTAAGTGGATCAGGAATTTCATCTTTGGTGACTAACCATGGGCCAAGTGGTCCAAATGTGTCACAGCCTTTGCCTTTATCCCATTGTGAACCGCGTTCTAATTGAAAATTTCGTTCAGACACATCGTTACATACACAATAACCGGCAATGTAATCATAAGCGTTTTCAACATCGACATACGAGGCGTGTTTACCAATGACAATGGCAAGTTCAACTTCCCAGTCTAGCTTTTCGCTATTTTTGGGCTTGATTATATTGTCGTTAGGGCCGCTAATAGCGCTGGTGGCCTTGCTAAATACTTCAGGCTCATTGGGAATGGCCATGCCAGATTCTGCAGCGTGATCAGCATAGTTTAAGCCAATGCAAATAAACTTACCTACATCAGCAATACATGAACCGATACGCACCGGCTCTTCAATAAGCGGCAAGGTGTTTAAGTCGATTTGACTAATAAAATTGAGTGTTACTGGTGATAAAGCTTGGCCATTGATGTCTTTGAGCACGTTACTTAAACAACGTAGCTTACCATCGCTATCAATGATGCCGGGTTTCTCTTGGCCAAAAGGGCCGTATCTTAGTAGTTTCATGATGATTCTCTTTACTTCTATTAGTTATTCAAGGTGACGAAACCGCCATCAATGGGAAAATTACTGCCGGTAATAAAGGCTGCATCATCCGAGCAGAGGTAATCGACCAGTCCGGCAATTTCTTCTGGTTTGCCCATACGACCTATAGGTTGACTTTTGGAGAGCTTTTCAAACATTTCAGCTTGATTATCTGGGTAACTTTGGGCTAAAAAATTATCAACAAATGGGGTGTGCACTCGACCAGGCGCAATGCAATTACAGCGGATGCCATCATTTATATAGTCTTTTGCAACGGAATAGGTCATGGTTAATACCGCGCCTTTCGTCATTGAGTAAGCAAACCTCTGAGCAATACCAACCGAAGATGCAACCGAAGCAAGGTTAATAATGACGCCGCTTTTTCGAGATTTCATGCTCTCGATAGCTGCATGAATACAGTTATAAACGCCCTTAACATTAATGTTATAGAGTCTGTCTAAATCAGCTTCTGTGGTGTTTTCGATATTGCCGATATGGGCAATACCGGCGTTGTTAACCAAAATATCAATGGGGTAGTGCTTGGTAATCGTATTTAATAACTCGTGAACTTGTTGATGGTTTGCAACATCGACGGCGTACGCATCGGCACTGCCACTGTCGCGAAGAATTTCATCTTTCACTAAGTTTGCAGCGTCAAGGTTTAAATCAACCACCATGATATGAATGTCTCGTTTTGCCAAACGCAAGCAGATGCTGCGCCCTATGCCACTTCCACCACCGGTTACTAGGGCTATTTTTTTTGTGTTTTGCTGGCTCATAAAAAGTCCTTAACTGGGGAAATTAAAATAATTGGTAAAGTCTCTTGGCATTATCGGACCAAATCTTTCGCTGCTCAGAGACTGGTAGAACACTTATCAGCACATCGCTGATGTAATGCCAGTCGGTATAACAGCCATTCATGTTAACCACTGGCCAGTCGCTGCCCCATAAAATTCGGTTGGCTCCAAATAACTGATAAATGAGTTCGAAGTAGGGGCGATATGTATCGATATCGACACAACCTGCTTTAGCTTGTGACATAAGCCCAGAAAACTTAATTGCAACATTTTTTAAGCATGCAAGTTGATAGAGCATGTCTTCCCAATGTTCAGATTTTGGCTTTGTTAAATCTGGTTTAGCCAGATGATTAATAACGATGTTTAGATGAGGATGCTGCTTAGCAATAGTGAGTACGTGCGGTAAGTGACACTCATGCACTAGGGCATCAAAACAGAGCTTATGCGCCGCTAAAAATTGGAAAATTGGTGTAAATTTAGGGTTTAAGATCCAATCAATTTGCTCAATGTCTTGCAGCATCGGCCGTACACCTTTGAAGTAAGGATCTGAAGCAAATAAGTTTAACTGTCTTATAGCGTTTGTATCGGTAAAGTCGACCCAACCAACAACACCAGCAATAAAACTATGGGACCTAGCAAGTTTCAGTAAAAAACGCGTTTCATCATGTGAGTCGGCCGCTTGCACCACAATAGTGTTAGCAATGTCATTAATAGCAAGGGTCGTAGTGAGCCTTTCTGGTAAATAATCTTGATAAAGCACTGTTAAATCTTCACTTAACCAGCGATAGTCGCCACGGCTCAATTGCCAAAAATGTTGATGGCTATCTATTTTCTTAATCGGGTTGAGTGTGCTGATTGTGTTCATGATGCGTCTCCGCTTTCTGGAGTCGGTGCATGCTGTGCAATGAGACCCGCTGTTTTTAAATCTTGCCAAAACTGGTTCGGGATCACCTGATTAAATAATTCGACGGTTTTGTGCACCCGTTTTTCGTTACCAAGCCCAGGTATAACCGAGGCAACGGCGGGATGCGCCAGTGGAAACTGTAAAGCTGCAGCTGCTAATGTGACATTATGATCAACACAAACAGCTTCAATTTTGGCGACTTTGTCGATGATTTCTTGTGGCGCTGTTTGATAGTTGTAGTATGGGTTTTGAAAATGACGAACGCCCGTTGCTAATATTCCCGAGTTATAGGGCCCACCTAAGATAATAGACGCACCATGCTCTATACATGCAGGTAAAAAATCATCGAGAGGTTGCTGCTCTAATAGTGAGTAACGACCGGCTAATAAAAAGCAATCGAACAGACCAATTGCCATTGCACGTTGGCATATTTCAACTTCGTTAACCCCTAAACCGATAGCTTTAATTTGCCCACTTGCTTTGAGCTCTTCTAACGCGCGGTAGCCGCCTTGCTCAAATTGCATAAAATAAAAGGCATCTCGCTCGCCATGTGTATCAACCCCTAAGTCATGGACGAGTAAAATATCAATTTCAGCTAAGCCTAAGCGTTGCTGGCTATCTTCAAAAGAGCGCATAATGCCATCGTAGCTATAGTCATATTGAGCATCAAAAGGCATTGGCGTGGCAAAGCCATGACGCAGCTGCGTTACATCAGCATGGGGATCAGGTTTGATCAATCTGCCAACCTTGGTTGATAGAATATACTCTTTTTTACCAAGACCGCGCAGGGCATCACCAACACGACGTTCACTTAAGCCAGCGCCATAGCGAGGGGCGGTATCGAATAATGAAATGCCCACATCAATTGCTGCAGTTAAGGTGTTTTTAGCTTCTTCATCGCTCACTGCTTGATATAGGTTACCCATAGAGGCCGCGCCAAAACCGAGGGTTGAAACCTCAATGCCGGTTTTTCCAAGCGGACGCGTTTTAAATGTGTTTTTCATAACCTACCTCTTAAGCAGTTTGTGTTACTTCACCAAAAAATCAGGCAGTTCAGATACAGTGGCACAGCATAGCTGATTCATGATCTGAGTAATTTGCATCATCAAGGCATTGATGGTGTGAATGCCGCCTTTATCGCCAAGGGCACCCACGCCATACACAAAGGGCCTGCCTAGAAATGTAAAGTCAGCGCCGCTTGCAAGTGCACTCACAATATTTGTTCCGCTACGAAGCCCACTATCCATAAAAATTTTGATGTCGTTTGAATACTTGGCAGCGACTGTTTGCAGTGGTTTGACGGGAGATTCACCGGCATCTAGCTGACGCGCGCCATGATTTGACATAACAACCCCATCTGCGCCGAGCGCAATGGCCGCTTGTACATCAGACTCATTAATCAATCCTTTAATGATCAAAGGCCCTTGCCATAAATCGCGAATCGGTTTTAAACCTTCCAGATCAACGCGGCCCATGACGGTTTTATTCATAAAGGCTGCGAGTTCATCGGTAGGCATATTTTTTGGCATATAAGGCTTGAGCGTTTCCATTTCTGGTTTACCAGCAAGCGCTGTTTCATAAAGCCAACGGGGTCTTGCTAGCATCTGCAAAATATTAGACAGTGTCATCTTCGGTGGCATGGCTAGGCCATTTCGAATATCACGTGGCCTGTAGCCAAAGGTAGGCACATCAACGGTGACAACTAGCACAGGGTAATGAGCTGCTTTGATGCGATTGAGTAAATCGAGCCTAATCTTTTTATCGGTCGGGTTATAAAGCTGAAACCACGCATGGCCTTCTGATACTTCTGCGATTCGTTCTAGGCTAGATGATGAAACCGTGCTTAGTACATAAGGAATGTTTTTTTCAGCGGCGGCTTTAGCAAGAATCTCAGGGGCTTTTGGCCACATTAACCCTTGTAAACCAACAGGCGCAATACCAAATGGGGCAGCGTAAGTATGGCCAAATAATTCGACAGTTTGACTGCTACCTGCAAATGGCTTTAATAGTTCACTGCGTAATTGCACACTATTGATGTCATCTCTATTTCGCTTTACACCATGCTCTTGCATACAACCGCCTTCAAGGTAATCGAAGGCAAAGCGAGGAATACGTTTCTTGGCTTTTTTCTTAAGGTCGGCAACGTCTGGGTAAAGGTGGTTAAAGTAATTGCTCATGATGAATTCCTCAGCTTTATTTCAAACACGCAGGCCCAATGCTATCGAAGGTTTTATAGGTTAATAAAAACTCTTGATGTCCCATTTGCTCAGATTTGGTTTGTTCACCATTGCCAACTCGAACAATCAACTCAAAAATCTCATCACCCACTTGCTTAACGGTTTTACTGCCTTCAATAACAGCGCCGGCATTTATATCCATATCATCACTGAGATTTGCATAGGTTTCTGGGTTAGCGCAGATTTTAATAACCGGTGAAATAGCAGAACCAACAACAGAGCCGCGGCCTGTGGTAAATAAGGTGATATGAGCTCCTGAGGCTATCATTTCGACAATTTCTTGGTTGTCTGAAATATTTGGAAAACCAAACATAGGTTCGCCATCGGGCACCACATCCATTAAGAACAAGCCTTTTTTATTTGGCTTTTCTCCTGGTTTGATAATGCCGTTTATTTGCGATGCGCCAGACTTGGCATAGGCGCCCATTGATTTTTCTTCTTGGGTTGTTAAACCGCCTTCAGCATTGCCTGGGGCAAAACTGCCATAGCCCATTTTGGTGTAGTAATTTTCTGCTTTTACAACACAATTAATAAGTTGCTTGGCGAGTTCTGGGCTTTCGGCTCGATGAGCCATGATTTGCTCACAACCGACAAGTTCACCGGTTTCTTCAAAAATGCAGGTAGCATCCGCGCTAATTAATCGGTCAAAACATTTTCCAACTGCCGGATTTGCGCTTATGCCACTGGTGCCATCAGAGCCACCACAAATAGTGCCAATGACAAGTTCATCGATATGCATGTACTCAATTGGGCATTGAGCAAGCTGCTCAAGCATGATTTGGCTTTGCATAATGCCTTTGGCAATAGTGTTTTTTGTGCCACCATTTTGTTGGATCACTAGGGTATTGACTGGGCGACCAGACTCAGCAATCGCATCGCTTAAATATTCACGGTTAAAACCTTCACAGCCTAGTGACACTAATAAAACACCGCCCACATTAGGGTGAGTACAAATGCTTTTCATCATTGCCAGCGCATAGTTATTTGGGTAGCAGCCCGGAAAACCGATTAGTTGCACATCAGGATGATCCATCTTATTGACGATAGAGCGTGCCACATGATGCGCACATTCCACCAAATAAACCACGACTAGGGTATTTCGAATGCCTTTTGAACCATCGTTTCTTAAGTAGCCGCGCATATTATTCTCCCGTTACTGAATGGCGAGTGTGACTGGCAATGTAGTCACTTTTCATATTGTGAAGATGAACATGTTGGCCTGTTTTTATAGCTTCAGTCGAAGAACCAATTGAAGCGCCATACTTTAAAACCTGCTCACCAGCGGCAATATCTTGGCAGGCAATTTTGTGTCCGATAGTGACACTTGAATCGAGTGGTATTACCTGATTTGCAATGTTAATTTGTTCGCCTTTTTGCGCCGATTGGCAGCAAACAATGACATTATCGTGTGGGTGTAACTGTACAAATTTATTCTCAGCCATAGCCATCTCACGTTGTTAATCTGCAACGATTTGAAAAATGAATTTCTTTGTAAAATATGTTTGGGCTTGAAGTGAGTCAACGCGTTTAGCACGTATTTTAAACAGGTTTTTGTATATGAAATTTTGGCTGTGGCGATGTTTTATGTTTAATCATTTGTACAAAAATCACTCTGGCTGATGGTGATTTTCTACATGAAATATGTGCGACTCTATAAACTGGTTTGACATTGTTTTAATCGATTTTACATGGCATAGCGAGTAATCAGTGAGCCTTGTATTAAAAAAACAGGCTTGATTATGAACACACATAAAAGAACACACACAAAACGTAACAAGGACCGCGTCGTATCAAATGACATGCTGATCCCTTTTATTTTGGTTGCGGCACTATTTCCGCTTTGGGGTTTTGCAAACGATATAACCAACCCTTTAGTTAAAGCATTTAAAGATATTTTCTTGATCTCAAACACGCAAAGTAGCTTGGTGCAATTTGCGTTTTATTTAGGCTATGGCGTAATGGCAATTCCTGCCGCGTTGTTTATTCGACGCTTTAGTTATAAATACGGCATTGTTTTAGGGCTTGGTCTTTATGCCGTTGGGGCTTTATTGTTTATTCCAGCAAGTATATATGGCGAGTTTAACTATTTTCTTGCGGCATTATGTATCTTGACCTGCGGTTTAGCGCTGTTAGAGACAACGGCAAACCCGTATATTTTATCAATGGGCAGCCCACAAACTGCCACCAAACGGCTTAATTTAGCACAAGCATTTAACCCAGTTGGCTCTTTATTTGGCATGTTTGTGGCCTCAAACCTGATTTTAAATAATCTTTATATTGCAAAGTTTCGAGCAGCAGAAAAAGCAGCACATCCCGAGTATGCGCAAATGCTACCTTCGGTTGTCGATGGTAAATTAACCGATGCACTACAGCAGTTTGCAGTAACCAACCCTGTACAACACCAACTCATGCAAAGCGCTGATTTAGCGACTATTCGCACTCCGTATGTGGCAATTGCATTGGTTGTGATCTGTTTACTGTTTGTATATTTGTTTTATCGGTTGCCGAATACACAGCTCATGGCATCAGATAAACGCAATCAAGCATTAAAGCCTTTATTTATAAGGCTTATAAACAACAAACCCTATCGTGAAGGGGTAGTAGTACAGGTGTTTTATGTAGGTGCTCAAATTATGTGTTGGACCTTTATTATTCACTACGGCATGGCTGAAGTAGGGCTAAGTGCAGCAGAGGCGCAGCATTTTAATATTATTGCTATGTGCTTTTTTCTTGCGAGCCGATTTTTATGCACCTACCTACTTAATTGGTTTAAAGCGGGGCTGTTATTAATGTGGTTTGCAATAGCCGCTGCGAGCTTGATGTGTTTGGTGGTTTTTATCGGCGGTGAAGTAGGGCTCTACTCTTTGGTCGCCACCTCTGCCTGTATGTCTTTAATGTTTCCAACTATTTATGGCATTGCTCTGAATGGCTTAAAAGCGGATGCAAGTATTGCCTCTGCGGGGCTGGTAATGGCAATCGTTGGCGGGGCATTAATGCCCCCATTACAGGGGATGATTATTGATGCGAACCCCATTGCCTTTTTAAGTGCTGAACAAGCGTCATTTTTAATGCCCATGTTGTGTTTTGTTGCAATTACAATTTTTGCTTATCGCGTTGTATTTATTCATAAACAATAAAAGGAGAGTAAGATGCAGTACTGCCTTACATTAGAGCTAAAAAACGACCCAGAGCTTATAGCTACCTACGAGCAATACCATAGCCCTAAACAAGTTTGGCCTGAAGTCATAAGTGCTATTCGCGATTCAGGAATTACCGACATGGCTATTCATCGTGTTGGCACAACCCTTATCATGATACTGCAAACCGATGATTCATTTAGCTTTACAGAAAAAGAAAAACAAGATGCAATGAACCCAAAGGTGCAAGCATGGGAAAGCCTAATGGAGCAGTTTCAGAATGTAGATAGCAATAATCAACAAGGAAAGTGGCAGTTAGTCGAGAGGATATTTTCTCTAGAAGAGCAGGTGGGTTAGTTTCCGAATATAAGTTTCGAGGGGCTAGTTTCTAGGGGCTAGGAGCTAGGTACTAGGTGTTAGGTACTAGGCGCTAGGCGCTAGGCGCTAGGTGCTAGGTGTTAGGAGCTAGGTGTTAGGAGCTAGGGTAGACCGAGTGGATTCTAACCACCGATTTCGGCGTGGGTCATAGAGAGCGGTAGTGCTCTAACCAACTGAGTAAATCTTTTTAGGTTAATGTACTTATTAATAGAAGTTGTGGAATTAAAAAGAAGCAATAAAGATATAATTGGTACGACCGAGTGGATTCGAACCACTGATTTTGGCGTGGGTCATTGAGAGCGGTAGTGCTCTAACCAACTGAGTAAATCTTTTTAGGTTAATGTACTTATTAATAGAAGTTGTGGAATTACAAAGAAGCAATAAAGATATAATTGGTACGACCGAGTGGATTCGAACCACCGACCTCTACCATGTCAAGGTAGCGCTCTAACCAACTGAGCTACGGTCGTACTGGGATGTTAAAATCAAGATTGGTACAACCGAGTGGATTCGAACCACCGACCTTTGGACCGGGCCATTAAGAGTGGTAGTGCTCTTTCCTTTGGTTATACCTAAATCATGGTACAACCGAGTGGATTCGAACCACCGACCTTTGGACCGGGCCATTAAGAGTGGTAGTGCTCTTTCCTTTGGTTATACCTAAATCGTGGTACAACCGAGTGGATTCGAACCACCGACCCCTACCATGTCAAGGTAGTGCTCTAACCAACTGAGCTACGGTTGTATTTTGATTTAAAACTGTTGTTAGCGTGGCTAAACAACGGAGGCTAATATATAGCGACTAGTTGTGTGAATCAAGCAGCTTTAGCTATTTTTGTGCTAAGTGCTGGTTTTTTATTCATAACGGACTAATTTCGCACGTTCTGTAAAAACCTTGCCACCAAGTAACATGGCTTTTCGCAGAGCGCTTAAGACTTTGTAAAATTGCGGCATTACTGCCGCTATCTACAAACTGGGCCATTTCGGTGTCATGCCATATTTGCTGGTAAAGAGGTTGTAGGGTTTCTAATCGACCCACTAAGAATGATTGATAAGGCTGTAATTGCTCTAAATAAAACTTTTTAAACACATTACTAAGCGTTTGCGCTTTTTGTTTATTCTTGTTGGCAGGGCAGAGATCATCTTTTGAATACTTCATGAGCAGCGCTGTTAATTGTTGATTGTAATGTGTTTGCACCCTTGCTGCCGAAATAAGAAGCTTGTTGTATTTAAAGCGATTTAATACTTCGAGTTGGTTGATGATTTGCTCAGGGTCTACAGCGTTTATTTTGCCGTTATTAATATGCTTGTTTAATTTAGCAATTTGCTCCATCGCGCTCACGGTTTCACTAAAACCTGCGGTGTTTTCATCAATGTGTGTCGAACTTAGCTGCCAGCTTTGCTTAAACTCGCTTTCGTTGAGCAGCATAGCTTTAAAGTAATTTGATAGGTTTGCTTGCTTTTGTACTGCGGTGAGTTTTATTTTTTCAACTAGCTCACCTTGCTCATCAAAGCTTTCTAAGCATTCATTTGCGCTTTGAATAAACTTAATTTGATAACTAAGAACATTAGCAGGCGTTGCTGTTTTGCCAAGCTGGTTATTGTGCTCAGCAATAAGGTTTGCAAGTTTACATTGGCGTAATTGGGCAAGTTCAAGCATGCCAATGGTTGCTTTATCTTCAGTATTTTCAGAAAAGTGGTTAACAGTGAGTGTACTTGGTTTAGAGAGTTTAAAACTTTCAGTTTTAAGTACGTTTTCTAATCTTTGCGCATAGGTGTGATTTACATCACCGGAGGAGGGCGTGCAGGCAATAAGTGCCACACACGCTGTTGCGATGATAGAGTTTAAAAGGCTATTGGTTTTGCAAAAAAGGTGCATGTTTAAATCGCCTATGAACAGTGAACATCAACATAATTGCTGCGGCACTTAACCCCACAATAATGCCTATCCAAAAGCCATGAGGGCCCAGTGCTGGAACAATTAAATCTGTACGAGCAAGTACGAAGCCAAGCGCAAAGCCGATCAACCAATAGGATACAAAGGTGATATAACCAATTGGTGCCGTGTATTTCAATCCACGTAAAATACCATTGGCAGAAACTTGCAGGGCATCTGGTAACTGGTAGATACAAGCAAGTACCATGATTGAAGAGGCAAGGGCCAATACTTCAGGGTTGTCAGAATACAATTGGCTTATAATATCACGGGCAAAAAAGGTCACACTTGCCAGTAAAAAAGCAATAATTGCCGCGAGAATATAACTCGTTTTAACGGCATTTTTTAACTGCTGATAATGTTGTTGGCCAAACAAATTGCCTATTCGAATGCTAATGGCAATTGAGAGGCTTAACGGCATCATAAACAATAATGTCGTTACACTAGCCGCAATTTGGTGACCGGCAACAGCAACCGCACCTAAGTGCGCTATAAACAAAGGAATACAAGCAAATAGTGTAACTTCAAAAAAAGTAGCTAATGAAATTGGAATACCTACTTTGGTGATAGTCCACAAAGTAGCGGGCTTTGGCGCTTCGAAATTGGCTAGCAATGCTTTGGCATCAATCTTTTTGTTAAAGTGACAATAAATAACCTGAGTTAATGCCATTGCTGTAAATACCAGCGCCGTGGCAATACCACAGCCCGCGCCACCGTACGCTTGAAAACCTAATTTACCGTGTATAAATACGTAGTTGGCCGGAATATTAACTGCTAGGCCAATTAAACTAATGTAAAAAGCAGGTTTGGTCATTCCCATACCTTCAGTGATATTTCGGTACACACTGAAAAGTAAAAAGCCAAAAATACCCCATTTAACAAAATGAATATATTGCTCGGCTAATTCTGTAATAGACTGTGAGGTGTCTAATTGACTAAGCACAGTATCAGCAAGGCTTGCCAGCCCTAAACCGATTATGGCAAGTACTAACGCCAGATACAGGCCCTGTTGAAAATAATGACTAATACCTTGTTTATCGTTTGAACCAGCAAACTGCGCTATGATCCCGGTTAACGCCAATAATATGCCTTGCAGTGCAAGCATCAACGGATTCCAAATACCCGTTGCAATAGAAAGTGCTGCCAAGTCTGTTGCACTTACTTGGCCTGCCATCACGGTATCTACAACCGTCATTAAAATAAGGGTTACCTGTGCCAAAAAAACAGGAATGGCTAACGAAATTAACCTTTTGGCTTCCCAACTACAAAAAGACATAAATTACACGACTAAATAAACAGACAGCCATTGTAATCTATTCATAGATCAATAAAAATCGCAGTTATCCATTTAATGAAAAAAGAGAAAGCGATGTTCACTGGAATTGTGCAAACGCAAGCCGTTGTGGTTGATGCTACTAACCAAGGCGGTGTACTAAGGCTAGCTTTAAAAGTAGAGCAGCAATATGCTGAAAACCTGAATATCGGCGCAAGCATAGCCATTAATGGTTGTTGTTTAACCGTGGTGAAGTTTGCATCAGACACTCAAGGGTGCTGTGTTATAAATTTTGATGTGATTGATGAAACATTGAAGTTAACCAACCTAGGTATGCTGGCTGTCAATGATACGGTAAATTTTGAACGTTCAGTGACTTTTGGGACTGAACTAGGTGGGCATATCGTGTCGGGTCACATTCATTGTATGGCCGAGATACTTTCAATTAACCATTTTCAAGATAACTGTAAGATGCAATTAGCATTAGCAAAAGAGTGGCAAAAATACGTTTTGTATAAGGGATTTGTGAGCGTTAACGGGGCAAGCCTCACTGTAGGTGAAGTTGATGAGCAGGGCCTTTGGCTACACCTGATCCCAGAAACACTCTCTATTACCAATCTCGATAACTACCGCGAAGGTGATAAGTTAAATATCGAAGTTGATCAGCAAACTTATACCATTATCAACACGGTCGAAAATTATCTTTCGCAACAAGCAAAATAAATACATCAAACGAGCAAATTAAAAAATTTGCTCGTCGTCACTATCGACATGTAATTCGAGTTTGTTATGTGCGTAATCTATATGCATATTTAAATGAATGGGATTGCAACATGCTGCGCAATCTTCATAGTAATCTTGATCACCGTCACTTGCATCAAGTGCAACATGAATGTGGTGACCACAGTGAGGGCATGAAATCCGTTGTGTGTATTGGTCTTTCATCAGCTTTTACCTTAATCAGGCATGCCTGAGTTCGTTAAATTGCAATCTTCGTTAAACCCTAACTCATCAAAAATGAATCTAGATTTAATTAGATTGATATAACTCACTAACCGAATAGATGTAAGCGTAGTGCTACCAATTCGGTTAGCATCTTTATTAATACGCTTTATAAGCTAAATATAGCTGTGTTTAGCGGTTTGTGACATTCCTTTTACAGTGAATTCTCGCTTATTTCAGTAGCTGATCAATTTGTTGTTTTGCTTCAGTAAGATAGTGCCCAGCAAATATATTGGCATTATTGAGCATAGGGTATAGTTGATAGATGGCTCTACGTTGCTCGTAACCTACCTGCAGAGGATAGATTTCGTTATAGGCATCATAAAAGCTATCAGGCAGTGGCGCATATAGCTCACTCATTGCTATATCGCATTCCCGATCACCATAATAACAAGCAGGGTCAAATACACTGGGTACATTATTATAAAAGCCCATATTTCGACGCCAAAAATCACCGTGCAATAACGAAGGCTCTACAACATGGCTATGCAGTGCGTCTTTAACAAAAGTGATGAAGGAGTCTTGGTTGACAAGCTCAATACCTTTTTCTTGTAATAACTGTAATTGCCAACCAATGCGCTCTTCAGCAAAAAATACATCCCATTTTTTGTGCCAACGATTTGGTTGTAGAGTAGGGCCAAGGAAGTTGTCGTTATCTAAGCCGAACATAGCTTGGGTATGCTTTTGGTGTAAATGGGCAAGGTGCTCTCCCATTTCATGCCAATTGGTATGGGGCTGTTTATCAAGCTCTAACCATTCAAGCACGATAAATGAAAACTCAATATTGCAACCTGTGGTGATGCAATCTGGGATCATAAATAAGCTTTCTTGGGTTAATAGCTCAAGATTAAAGGCTTCGCACTCTAGGCGCTCCAGATCACTCAAGTGAGCAACTTTCACAAAGAAGTGGTGTAGATCATCACCAATTTGGAAGTATTTGTCGTTATTGGGTGATTGTAATTGGCGCTTAAAGGTATGCTTAAAATCAAAGTGCATCGCTTGGCTAATCTGTTCATTCACCGAATTCCACATAATTTTGTTCACCTTTTAACCATATAATTAAACTATGGCAAAAAGACGATGAATTAACAAACCCATAGCGTTAATATTGTTAAAGTTTATCGAAGTATTTATGAGGGGTCAGATGAATAAAAGTCTCATTACTAATTTAGTGGCGCTTGCCTTAGTATTAGTCGGATTTTTATTTGAACAAGCAATTGTGCTTTCTGTTGGTTTATTTGCGTTATCGGGCGCAGTAACTAACTGGCTTGCTATTCACATGCTATTCGAAAAAGTACCATTTTTATACGGCTCTGGGGTTATAACTTTAAAGTTTGCGTCTTTTAAGGTGGCTATTCGTAACTTGGTAATGACCGAGTTCTTCGCCGAAGAGAAAATAGATCAGGTTATGGCGCTCGCTAAGCCAAATATTGATTTAGAGCCAGTGATCAGTGAAGTTAATTTAAGTCCGGCTTATGATTCATTAATTGAGGTTATCGAAAACTCACAATTTGGTGGCATGCTATCAATGTTTGGTGGCCGTGATGCGCTTGAGCCGATGCGTGAACCTTTCATTGAAAAAATGAAAGCAGCGGTGATTGATATTTCAAAGAGCGACGAATTTAAAACGATTCTAGATGAAAAGCTATTTGCCAACTCTCATCTTGGTGGCTCATTGCACAGTACTGTTGAGCGTTTAGTTGATGAGCGTTTGAATGAGCTTACGCCAACCATGGTGAAAGATATTATTCAAACCATGATCAAAGAACATTTAGGTTGGTTAGTGATTTGGGGCGGAGTATTTGGTGGCCTATTTGGCCTGATCGCTGCGCTAGTTTAACGAAGAAGGAATTTGTAGCAGGCCTTTAAAGACCTGCTACAGTGAATTCATCATTATTTAGAACCAGCAATAACAATCACTGTGTCATCAGATACTTTAGCAATATCTTGAATACTTGTTTTTGTTGCTGTTTCAAAATTTAAGTATTTCGCAGAGTTATGAAAACCATAAGTGCTTGCAAACTTATCAGTCGTCATATCATTGCAAAGTAGTTTTTCTGTCATTACTCGTTTGCTTAAGCGTAGATCGCGCATTGTGCTTGATACGTTTAATGGTTTGTTAGAAGCAATGGCCATGCAAGCTTGCGTGCCTACAGAGTCATCTGCTGCGACAAATTGTGCTGCAGTTGCATCAGTTGCTGCTAATGAAGAACCTAAAATTAATGCTGTACCTAGTGCTGTAGTTAACGTATTCATCTTTCTCTCCAGTTGTTGTCCGTATTACGTTTAGTATGTGCGACCTCGCTTTTATGGATACTTCACACTTCCTGTTTGCAGGGCACATTTAAAGTATTACGCTAAACAAGAACAATTGCTGTTAATGAAAATCGACAAGATGTAAGTAAGTATGTAGATGTGAACAAGTAAAACTAACCGCTTGATAAGTGCTATTTTAAAGTGTGAATTTTGACACAAATAGGCTGAATTTTTTTTCATTTATTTTTTTAAAACGTGTTTTGGCTCGTATTAAAGGCTTAATTTTTACGTAGCTGTTACATTTAAGTATTAACTCTAGCTTTTCTTAAAAAGGCTAATCAGAGTATAAGGAGCATGAGTGACCACAAAATTAGCAGGCTATTATCAACAAGCCTATGCATCTGAATCAAAACACTTTAATCAATGTTTTTATTGTGGTTGTGAAGCAACTGAGCGAGATTTTTGTCCGCCACTGCATATGCTGCAAAGCATTATAGATTTAGGCGAAGAGGCTGAATTTATATCAATTCCAGCATGTTATGAGTGCTTTGCATTACTGCATAACGAACGAGTGCTGACGATTGATGGGCGAGTTACAAAGCTTAAAAAGAAACTTTCAACAAAGTATGCAAAAGCGCTGAGAATTTATCACATGTGGCATGAGAGTGAACTTCACGATATGAGTGATGAGTTTGTGCACAGTATTAAAGCAGGCATGAAGTTAGGTGCAGAGGCAGCAGAGCGAGTAGCATTTCAAGGTTATAGCTATGCAACTGAAGATGCCAGTGTCACTATTCGTGAGAAGCGTGCCGAATTTGATGTGCAAGGCAAAGTCTTTTATGACTTTAAAGACGCGCTTAATTACTGCATTAATGATTTACAAGTCGACAGAACAGAATTCTATAAGCTGGTGGTAGAAGATTATAACGGCGATTTTAACCGTGCATTGAGTCAATACCGCCATCGACACGAAAAAGTAACCGCAGCTAACGATGCAGATTCACTAATTAAAAGTTTTGCCAAGCAGCATAAGCAAAACTCTGATTTTGTAACTCGAACTGTGAAACATTTTATCAACAAAGATCCGAGCTTGACGACCGAAGGTGCGTTAGAGCAGCTATATAACAACTACATAAAGAAATAGTGCTCTGTGAGGCTGGTTGTTCGTCTTGAATATTGGTGACTGGCCTCGTTTACTCGCATTAGAATTAACAATTAGTTAAAGTAATTAAATAATAAAAAAGAGGAACGTAAGAATGCAAAAATTTGCACCATCCTTGTTGGTTATGGCGCTTGGTGTCGCGTTAGCGGGTTGCCAAGACAATGGCCCACAAGATCCAAAAGTCTCAATTAACAAAAACCCATACCCAAGCACTTATCAACCACTTGCATCACAAAGTACGTTAATCACTAATGCCACTGTTTTAACCGGCACAGGTGAACGTTTAGATGACGCAGATGTATTCTTTGTTGATGGCAAAGTACAACAAGTAGGTAAAGACCTTTCTGTACAAGCTGATAAAACAATTGATGCAGAAGGTAAATGGGTAACACCAGGTATTATTGACGTGCATTCACATTTAGGTGCATACCCAACTCCATCGGTGGCATCTCACCAAGATGGTAACGAAATGACCAGCCCTGTGACTGCAGAAGTATGGGTTGAGCATTCAGTATGGCCACAAGATCCTGGCTTTAACCGTGCTCGTGAAGGCGGTATTACGTCATTACAAATTCTACCAGGTTCAGCAAACTTAATTGGTGGCCGTGGTGTAACGCTTAAAAACATTCCTTCGCACACGATGCAAGGTATGAAGTTTCCTGAAGCACCGTATGGTTTAAAAATGGCATGTGGTGAAAACCCAAAACGTGTTTATGGCCGTAAAGGTGTTTTACCATCAACGCGTATGGGTAACATGGCGGGCTATCGCACAGCGTGGATTGAAGCGACTGAGTACAAACGCGAGTGGGATAAGTACGAAAGTGATTATGCCGCGGGTAAAAACCCTACAGCACCTCACCGTGACATTAAGCTAGATACGCTAGCTGGTGTGCTAGAAGGTGACATTTTAATCCATAACCACTGTTATAAAGCAGAAGAAATGGCCATGATGATCGACCTTGGTAAAGAGTTCGGTTATCACTCAGGTACTTTCCATCACGGTGTTGAAGCATACAAAATTGCTGACTTACTTGCTGAGAACGGTAACTGTGCGGCACTTTGGCCAGATTGGTGGGGCTTTAAAATGGAAGCCTACGACATGGTTCAAGAGAACGTAGCAATTGTAGATGCTGTTAAAAATTCATGTGCCGTTGTTCACTCTGATTCAGATACAACTATCCAACGCTTAAACCAAGAAGCCGGTAAGGTGATGTATCGCGCGAATGATGTGGGTTATGACATCTCTGAGCAACACGCAATCAAGTGGATCACTTCAAACGCGGCTAAATCGCTAGGTATTGATGATAAAACAGGTTCACTTGAAGCAGGTAAGCAAGCTGATGTGGTTATTTGGAACCAAAACCCATTCAGTGTTTATGCAAAAGCTGAACAAGTATTTATCGATGGTGCCAAAGTTTATGATCGTAACGATGATAAATACCAAGCACAAAGTGATTTCATGCTAGGTCAAAAATAGGAGTAACATTGATGACAAAATTAACTAAATCATTAAAGCTGTCACTTGTTGCTGCTGGCTTATTTTCTGCGACAGCAAGTGCTGCATCGGTAGCGATTGTAAATGCAACACTACACACTTCAACAGAGCAAGGCGTACTTGAAGGCGCAAGCGTTGTTATTGAAGATGGCAAAATTGTTGCTATTAACCCTGCGTCTATCAACGCGGATACAACCATTGATGCAAAAGGCCAAATCGTGACTGCTGGCTTTATTGGTACTATGAACCAATTAGGCTTAGTCGAAGTGGGTGCTGTTGCAGGGTCACGCGATGGTGGTGACGACAAAGCGGGCATTGATTTTGATCCAAGCCTTGCATTCAACCCACGCAGTAGCTTAATTCCTTATGCTCGCAAAGGCGGCATTACTCAAGACGTGATTGTACCAAACGGCGGTGACAGTATCTTTGCGGGTCTTGCATCTGTAGTTGATCTATCAGGTAGCTTTGAAAGCGTAAATAAAAAGCAAGTTGCACTTGTTGTTCATTTAGGTGAAAAGAGTAAAGGCTCACGTGCTATGTCGATGAAAACACTTATCGACAAGCTTGAAGGCGAAAAGTCAGCTAAAAAAGACGACAAAAAAGAGCCATCAACAGAGCAAAAAGTGCTAGCAGCTGTGCTTGCTGGTGATATGCCACTGATTGCGAGTGTTCAACGCGCATCTGACATCTATGAACTTGTTAAGTTAAAAGAAACCTATGGCATCAATTTAGTGATTCATGGCGGTGATGATGCTGTTGTGGTTGCGGATGCTCTAGCTAAAGCGGATGTTCCTGTGATCATCAGCTCGATGGCTAACTTACCGGGTAGCTTTGACTCATTACATGCAAACCTTGCTAACGCAGGTAAGCTTGAAAAAGCCGGTGTAAAAGTCATTATTGGTGTTGCTGGTGATTCAAGCCACAATGTATACCAATTACGTTTTGATGCAGGTAATGCTGTGTCATACGGTATGAGCCAACAAGGTGCACTTAGCGCAGTAACCAGCAATATTGCTGATGTTTTTGGTTTAAACTCAGGCGCAATTGCCAAAGGTAAACGTGCAAACCTAGTTATGTGGTCTGCAGATCCATTTGAGCTTAACTCACACGTAAGCAAAATGTGGATCAACGGTGAAGAGGTTTCAACCGAAGCGCGTCAAGACAAACTACGCGACCGTTATACAACTGATTCAGCGATGCCACGCGCTTATACTAAATAAGCGTTTAAGCATTAAAAAGGCCGCAAATTTGCGGCCTTTTTTTAATACCAATCAGCAATAATACTTAAACATTTTGAGGGATTAAACCTGTCGCTACCTGCGTTAAAAACTTCTCATTTAGAACAACTAAATAACGAAATTTTTGCCTTGTTATCAACGAGGTTTTATTGCCTCAAAATAGCTCACTTAATTAAGCTAATTGGTATAATATTTTTTCAAACTAAAAACTAAAAAATTAGATTACTTAGTTTATAAAGGCTAAGGCCAAATATAAGCAGTATTACTGGCACAATTACAAGGTTAAGTAAAAGCGAATTTGTGTAGCCTTTCATCACCGATTTTTGATTCACTAACCAAACAAGGTAACAGGTCACAATTGGTAGTAATAAACCATTGGCAGCTTGCGCAAAGATGATAACCGCAACCGGATCAAGCCCAAGCGATGCGACCAGTGCACCGAAAACAAGGATAGTGATAGCAACCAGTTTAAAACGTGTATCACTCATTTGTGTTGACCAACCAAGCATGCCGCAAACAGCGTAAGCACCCGCAAGAGGTGCTGTGATTGCGCTAGTAAGCCCGGCAGCACATAAACCGATAGCAAAGAAATAATGAGCCATACCACCTAGAAGTGGCTCAAGCTGCACAGCCATATTGGCCGCTGAAATTTTACCTGCATCGGTACCGTAAAATGCCACAGAGGCTGTTGATAAGATAGCTAACGTGATTATACCACCTAAAGTTATCGAAACACCGGTATCAAGGTTTGTTTCTTTGATTACTTTGTCGATATTTTTTGAACTATCGTGTTTTTCTGCAAGTACCCCGGAGTGTAAAAACAGGTTGTAGGGCACAATTGTTGTGCCTATCAAGGCAAGTACCGTGGTAATTGAATTATCAGGTAAGCTAGGTATAAATCCTTTTAGCACTTCACCAAGTGGCGGAGCTGCCATCACCAGCGTTGAAATAAACACTAAACTCATCAACACCACTAAAACAATTAACGCACCCTCAATGACTTTATGTTTGCCAGTGTACAAAAGTACTGCACTTAAAATTGCAATAAGGGGAGTCCAGAGTAGTGGGCTTACAGAAGGTAGTATTTCTTGCAGTCCTAAACTTGCACCAGTCAGATTGCCTGCTTCATAAGCTGCACTGCCAATGCCAATCGCACTTATTACTAATATTACAGCCAGGGCTTTAAATACCGGTGTTTGAATGGTGGTTCTAAGTGCTGAGGCTAAATCTAGCCCTGTAGCCACACCAAGACGAGCTGCCATAGATTGCAACAAAATAGTCGCTATGACAGAGAACAATAACGTCCAAATAAGAGCAAAGCCAAAATTAGCACCAGCAACACTTGCCGTGGTGATGGTACCTGGGCCAATAAAAGCAGCGGTGACCAGAAGTCCGGGACCTAAACGCATAAAAAACCTTTATTATTAGAGTTTTAGTATTTTTGTGGTGAAATATTATTCATACCACAAAATGATCAATAGGTAAGGGTAAAGGCTCTTAAGGCTGCGGTAAAGTAGAAATAGCAACAAGGCTAACCTGAATCGAAATTTAAGAAAGTTGAATAATGCTAATTGCAAGTAAATCTTATTTAAGTTATTTTGTTGTATATGCAACTATATGTGGTGAACGCTTTTGGAAAACAATAAACACCAAGTAGAAGTGCCTTTAACGGTCTCTATGGGACATTTAACAGGTTTAGCGAGTCGTTTATTTAATCGGCTTTTAACTTCTCGGTTTAAGCAGGCAGGTATAAATATCACTGCGGAACAATGGGGAGTGATCTTAACTTTAAAGCAATATGGCTCCATATCACAGAGCCAAATCTGTGACATTTTGTATCTTGAAAAATCAAGCGTAAGCCGCTCAGTAGAAGTATTAGAGAAAAATGGCTGGATTATGCGAGTTAAGTCGGAAACAGATAGCCGTACTAAATTGGTTAACCTGACAGAGCAGTCACTCGATGTTGTAAGCGAATGCACAAAAATTGCTCAGGGTGTATTAGATGATTCTCAAAATCATATTGATCTTAAAGGTTTAAATGAATCGCAAGAGCTATTAGTTAAGGTTGTCTCAAATCTTCGATCTTTGCTCAAATCTTAAATTATATTTTTTATTAATTAAGGAATTAGTATGTCTAAAAGAAATGCATTAATTACAGGTGGTGCGCGTGGTATTGGTGCAGCTTGCGCAAAGGCATTGGCTGCTGAGGGTTACCGAGTATTTATTAATTATGTAAATAGTTCAGAAGTTGCAAACAAGCTTGCTGATGAAATTATCGCAAATGGTGGTGAGGCTTTTGCTGTTAAAGCAGACGTCCGAGATCCGCTTCAAGTTGAACAAATGATCAACAATATTAGCCAGCATGGCGGAGTTGATGCACTTATCTCAAATGCGAATATGAGTTTTACTTCGAAGCCATTTCTTGATCAAACTTGGCAAGAATTTTCTCAAAAATTAAATGATGAAATGTTTGCGGCTTACAACACAGCTCAACTTGCAGCTAAAGTAATGAAAGAAAAGCAGTTTGGTCGATTAATATTTATTTCAAGTACTTTATCAGAAATGCCAGCACCCGCTTTTATTGCTCACGGTACTGCAAAAGGCGCGCTTGATAGTTTCAATAAATATTTGGCTCAAGAGCTTGGTCCTTATGGGATCACTTCAAATATCGTTGCGCCTGGCCTTGTAGAAACAGATGCAACAAAAGAAGCGCCAGAAGAGTTTAAAGAAATGATTAGGCAACACACACCGACGCAAAAAATTGCTCAACCGGAAGATGTTGCGAACACAGTGCGCTATTTAGCAAGCGAGAAAAGTGGCCATATCACAGGCACTTACAACCCTGTTTGTGGTGGGGCTTATATTCAATAATTTGAATAAACGCACAGCAAAACTAACGGTGCTTTTTAAAGCACCGTTTTAGTTTAGCGACCTGTTAAAATAAATTTAGTTTTCTTAAGTTTCAAATAATACTCACATTTATTATTACTTCATAAATTGCTCAGCAACGCTGTAAAATTTATACACTTTGCGAACAATTGGTACTGAAAAAGCTAAATCATATAAATAACCAATTATAAATCAGTGCTTTAAATTGGTTGGTTTTTTGCAAGGAATAGGCATTCATGTTGTTATAGAAAAGGAAATGAAGATGCCTGAACTTACTTTTTCAGCTTATGCGGCTGTGTATGTTTTTCTAATTATGCTCACTATTCAGTGGATAGTTGCAGCTGTCACAAAAGCCAAACAACCCAATGCGGTGCCTGGTAAACTCGATAATTCATTAAGTCATGACAGCTTTGTGTTTCGTTCACATCGCACGTTTATGAATACCTTAGAAAATACCCCGTTATTTTTAGGTACCGTATTTCTGGGGTTCTTTTTAAACTTGAACAGCAGCGCATTTGCACTGTGTATATGGGTGTATGTGATAGCCAGAATCATTCATATGCTGCTGTATTATGGTGTGGCTACTGAGAAGAACCCAAGCCCACGCAGCTATTTCTTTTTAATCGCTGCTTTGGCAAATATTGTGATGCTCGTTCTGATTGGTTTACGTTTGATTTAAACAGCATTGCTAACAAAAAAAGGCATTGAACGAAAATTCATTCAATGCCTTTTTTAATAGTGAAAACCTAGCTACTCAACGCCGATAAAGCCACCGGTTTGATGTGACCACAGGGCAGCATAGATGCCACCTTGTGCGATTAATTGCTCATGAGAGCCTTGTTCAACCACGCCACCTTCATCAAGCACAATGAGCCTATCCATTTGCGCAATAGTTGATAAACGGTGTGCAATGGCAATTACAGTTTTGCCAGTCATTAAATCGTCTAGGCTAGTTTGAATCGCGGCTTCAACTTCAGAATCAAGAGCACTGGTTGCTTCATCCAATATAAGAATTGGCGCATCTTTTAGAAGGACTCGTGCAATAGCAATACGTTGACGTTGACCACCAGAAAGCTTCACACCGCGTTCACCAACTTGTGCGGCAAAGCCTTTATTGCCTTTACTGTCTTCAAGGTCTTCGATGAACTCAATTGCTTCTGCTTGCTTTGCGGCCGCAAGCATTTCATCTTCAGTTGCATCGGGTCTACCATAAAGAATGTTATCTTTTACTGAGCGGTGTAACAGTGATGTATCTTGCGTCACCATCGCAATGTGCTTACGTAAGCTTTCTTGGCTTACCTCAGCGATGTTTTGACCATCAATACGAATTGTGCCCGAGTCAACATCATAAAAACGCAGTAATAAATTCACTAAGGTAGATTTACCCGCGCCAGAGCGACCCACTAAACCTATTTTTTCACCAGGTTTAATGTCTAAATTTAAGCCATTGATAACAGGGCCGCGATGGGTTTCGTTGGCAGCTTTACCATAGTTAAATTGCACATTCTCAAAGCTTATCGACCCTTCATTAACAGTAAGAGTGCTTGCGTTTTCTTTATCATCCACTTCAATCGGCGTTGATAGTGTTTTCATACCATCAGCAACAGTACCAATGTTTTCAAATAGGCTACTGATCTCCCACATGATCCACTGTGCCATACCGTTTAATCGCAGTGATAAACTCACCGCAATGGCGATAGCACCAACACTAATGGCGCTAATTGACCATAGATATAAAGAGAGGGCAGCAATACTAAATACCAATAAGTAATTTAGCGTGTTGATAGAGAAGTTTAGGCTAGTAACTAAGCGCATTTGCTTATATACCGGTTGTAAAAACACATCCATGCTATCTTTTGCATATTGTTCTTCTCGCTGCGTGTAGGAGAATAATTTGATAGTCGAAATGTTAGTGTAGCTATCAACTACACGTCCGGTCATTTCTGAGCGCGCATCAGCCTGCGAGCTGGCTACTTTCTTGAGCTTTGGTACAAAATACATTTGAATAGCTGCATAAAGAACTAACCAAACTAATAATGGCAACATTAAACGCCAGTCAGATTCTGCGACCAAAAACACCATGGCGCCGAAGTAGACCACGATATACATTAGAACATCGAGCAATTTCATCACTGATTCACGAACAGCTAATGAGATTTGCATTACTTTTGTCGCAATACGGCCGGCAAATTCGTTTTGATAAAAACTAACACTCTGACGAAGCAAATAACGGTGTGCTAACCAACGGATAGACATAGGATAGTTGCCAAGCAGCGCTTGATGTAACACCGCTGAGTGAAAGAACACGACAATAGGTAACACCACCAGCAACATAACCGCCATTTTTGTAAGCTCAGCCTGCTGTTCAACAAACAAGGTATCTGGGGTGTATTGACCAAGCCAATCGACAAGCTGGCCCATGTAACTAAATAGCGATACTTCTAAAATAGCGAGTGCTGCGGCACTTAACGACATCAGCAGCAATGAAAGCTCCATGCCACGGGTATAATGACGGCAAAAAGCAAATAAGCTATTAGGTGGCTGAGAGGGTTGCTCTTTAGGAAACGGATTAGTCATCCGCTCAAATAAACGATACATAGACGACGCTTTTTAAAAATCAAAGTGGCGTTACTATACCATTTGAGTGGTTTTTTAGCAGTTCATTTAATTTAAAAACTAAGATTAAAATCTATCAACTATTCAGTTATTTACATCTAGTGTGAGAAATGAAAATATAATAATAAAAAGGAATTAATGATGAAAAAGTTGCTTTATACGCTGTCCCTCGTTTTTAGCTTACCGCTTTGTGCCTACCAAACCGATACCCACATATTTAAGGGCAAAAAAACTGCCATCGAAAAACCCGTAACGGTGACATTACCTGACGGCTATCAAAACTCAAAAAAGTACAATGTTATCTATGTATTACATGGCTACAGTGGAAATCACAGCGATTGGACTAAGCTAACAAACATTGAAAAACTGGCAGACCAATATGATGTCATCATTGTTAACCCTGATGGCAATTTTGGTTCGTGGTATCTCGATTCTGATATCGACAAAAGCTCGCAATACGAAACCTACATCGCAGACGATTTACTAAATTATGTAGATTCCAAATATTCGACTAATCGGTCTAAAACTGGTCGTGCAATCACAGGCCTATCAATGGGGGGCTTTGGTGCCTTGCATATTGCAATAAATCACCCAAACCAGTTTGCAGCAGTTTCAGGGATGTCTGCTGGGGTCGATGTTAGGCCGTTTAGTGCAGAGTTTGACCTTGCAAAAGTACTCGGGAGTTACGCTGAAAACAAAGAAAAATGGGATAACATAGCCATTATTAATAACCTTCATAAAATTGCTGCAGGCAATACGGCATGGAAAAAGGGCGCTGATACCTTACCTATTATGCTTGATATAGGCGTTGATGACTTTTTTATTGAGCAAAACCGAGCGCTACACCAGGCGATGTTGAAAATGCGCATCCGCCATGATTATGTTGAACGTCCGGGCATTCATGACTGGCACTATTGGAATAAAGTGATTGCCTATCAATTTTTATTTTTAACCTCTCATATGGCGCCATAAAAGATGTTTCAACGTATTCTTGTGTTAATTGCTATCGGCTTTTTTGGTTTTATTGGTTGGGTTATCTATCTTGCCAATACTGGGCAAAAGTCGGTGTTTTTCGAACTCGTTGCGGCAATTCCTTACGGTGATAAGTTGGGGCATTTTTGCTTATTTGGACTACTTACGCTATTCATCAACCTTGCCTTTAAGTTTAAAACAATGAACGTTGCTGGGCGGCCTATTTATTTAGCTGTGCTGATTGTAAGTACATTTGTGATTTTAGAAGAGCTAAGCCAGTATTTTGTAGAATCTCGAACGCTAGACTTTGTCGATTTAATTGCTGACTTTGCGGGTATTGCGGTATTTAGCGCTATTTCAGCTTGGCTTTGCAAAAAGTTATATCCAATTAAGGTCTAAACTTTCAGTGACTTGTTAGGTTTCGTCTATACTCAGTGTAGACCTAGCTTAAAAGTTGCGTATGAACATAGATACATCGGATTACTTGTCAGACATTATTGAGCTTCTACTCGATGCAGTATGCGTAGTTGATGCCAAAGGCACGTTACTTTTTACTAATCCAGCCTTTGAAACAATTTTCGGATACGCGCCAGAAGAAGCCATCAATAGAAACATGTTGGACTTTGTTTATCCAGAAGACAGAGCCAAAACCATCAATGCCATTAATCAAATTGTGGTCAATGATCAGCATCCACGATTTGAAAACCGCTGGGTTAGAAAAGATGGCAGAGTAGTGCATGTTTTGTGGTCTGTTTATTGGTCAAAAGAAAAGCAAGTTAGAGTAGCTATTGCTTATGACATTACAGAGCAAAAAAAGCTCGAACAAAAACTGATTTATATGGCAGGGCATGACCCTCTGACCGATCTTCCCAACCGCAGTTTCTTAACCACCCAGCTCGAGGAATCATTGTCAATTGCGAACACCATTTCAACCGTGATTGCAGTACTGTTTATCGATATTGATGGCTTTAAGCAAGTAAATGATATTCATGGTCATGGCGCTGGCGACAAGCTCTTAAAAACTATTGCTATGCGTATTCGTCATGTCTTAAAAAAAGAAGATAGTGTAGGGCGCTTAGGGGGCGATGAATTTGTGGTGATCCTCAATAGCATTAAACACAAAAAAGACGTCATCGAAATGGTTGATGAATTGATAGCTGAAATTTGCCAACCCTTAATTTATAACGACGCAGAGCTTATTTACTCGCCAAGTATTGGTGCCGTATTGTTCCCCGAGCATTATGGTGACGCAGAATATCTCATTCAGTGTGCCGATAAAGCCATGTACAAAGCAAAGTATGAAGGGGGTAATCGCATGGTGTTTTATAATGAAGGAATAAAGTTACCCGGCGCTAAAAGCACAGGGTAACTTTGGAGTGAACGCAGTGTTATTTACAATAAGTACTTGGCACGCAGGATTTGAATGTCTTCATCGCTTACGTCTAATTCGGCTTGAATGTAATTAAGTACACTTCCGTGTTGCTGCTCCATGCTCTCAATTGCAGATTCAAGTAAAGGCTGAGTGACCCCTTTAAGTGGCATCGCTACTTCTTTTGGTAGGCTGGCAAAAAACTGCATCATTGCTGCATATTTTGGGTCCATTTTGCCAGTGTCTTTAGCAAGCATATTTTCAAAATCGAGGTAGTCGTTTGATGCAAGATAGTCATTCATAATTGTCTGTTGATCAACGCCTAGCACAGTTAAAATCAATGCAGCACTGATACCTGTACGGTCTTTTCCTGCCGTACAATGGAACAATAAACCGCCGTCTTTATTTACTAAGCGGTCGAACATTTGTGTGTAGTTTTGCTTTTGGTCTTCTACAATTCGCGGGTACATTTGTACCATCACATTTTCGAGCTTTTCACGGCTTAGGTTAGGGTCACGAAGCACTTTGCCGATTTGTCCCATATCAAAGTCCATTTCGTAATCACGGTCGATGATTTCAACCTTATCAGCAGCCCACACTGTGACTTCTGAATCTCGCTCTGAATTAGCACGAAAATCAACAAGGGTATCGATATTTAAGCTATTGATAAGCGCATAGTCGTCGTTTGTTAGATTCGATAAAACCCCAGAACGGTAAATTTTGCCCCATTTTACAGTGCGGCCATCTTGGGTTTTGTAGCCGCCTAAGTCGCGGAAGTTACGGCCACCTTCAAGTGGAATTAGTCGCGTTGTGGTCATAGTTACTTCACCATTTTCTGGTTTTATAAAAAAGTAGTAACGCTGATGCTCATCACTTGATGACCAATTAAATACATTGGTAGAAATATCATCAGCAATGAGTATTGCATTCGTTAAATCTGGTGTTGTTGATACCAGAACATCAACAGCTGCAGGGACATCTTGCTGCCAGCTAATTTGGTAGTTTTCATTATTAAAATTAGTTTGTGCAGATTCAATAGCGACTTTAGGCGCAGTTGCTGTGCAAGCTGCAAGTGTTGATGAGACTAAAGCAGCAATGGCAATCTTTTTAAATATTGTTTTCATGGTTATTCCTTAGTTATTACTCGGCTCAGAGCGATTAAACTCTGAGCGGTAAATTCAAAAGTAAGTTAGAAGTTGATGCGAACACCCGCCATATAGCGGCGACCATAGCGTTCAATTTGGTTAGGAGTGGCTTCTGTGCCGATGTAACGCACGTCAATTTCATCGGTAAGGTTGTTGATGTTGGCGTAAAAGCTCACATCTGAGCCATACACTGGCTCTGCTAATGTGTAACTCAGTGAAAGGTCTAAACGGGTTTGTGCAGCCCAATATTCACCCATGCTGTCGTTTTCTGTGGTTGATAACCAATCATCACGATACTGATAATTCAATCGCGCAGAGAATAGGTCGTTTTCGTAGTAAACAGAGCTGTTGAAAATCATGTCTGATGTGCCCGGTAAACTAAAGCTGCTACCTGAAAGCGTGGTAAATTCACTGTCTAAGAGGGTTAGGTTGGCAGAGAAACCAAAACCATCCCAACTCTCAGAAATAAAATCGCTGGCTTGGCCAATAAAGTTAAGCTCGATACATTGGAAGTGACCTTCGTCACCATTGATAAACCCTGTGTATTTCCATTGTTCACCGGCAAATTCACTGATGTAGTTACCTGCATCTACATAGGTCGTATCCGCATAAATGACATCATCAATGTGTCGGTAGAAAGCGCCTACTGCAACAAGACTTGCATCGCCTGCATACCACTCTAATGACATATCAGCACCATATGAAGACTCTGCCTCTAAGAACGGATTACCCCCCGAGATGGTTTGCTCTGTGGTATCAATCGATGCTGATGCGCGCCATTCATTGTAAGTAGGGCGGCTCATACCCGTTGAAAGTGCGGCTCTGAATTTAACTTGATCAGATAAATCAATATTTAAATTCACACTCGGTAATACTTCGGTGAAGGTATCAGAATGTTCTCCTTCTGGACCACTGCTGGTGTAGTCAGTACTTTCAATACGTACCCCACTGACTAAAGAACCCCATTTGAATTGATTGGTCACCATGGCATAGGCGGTAGTGATGTTTTCATCAATATTTATTTTGCTGGCGTTATCTGGGGTGACTGTAAGTCCACCTGATGCGCTTTCTAAATCTGCTCTAAGCTGTTTATTGTCGAAGTAAGTGCCGTTAATGCTGTTTGTGAAATCTGTATGCCACGCTTGATCAGTTACATAGTCACTTGGATTGATCCCATATAGTGATCCCATGCCACCATTTGTGCCATAGCCCTGTGCTTCACGCTGGTCATGGCCTAGCCCCATTTTAAAGGTGTTGTTAAGCCCTGCGAAAGTAAAGTCAGTTTCTGCGTCTAGTTTAAATTGCAGGCTATCAATCGATAACGCACTGCCGTAAACCAGCAACATTTCGTAGCCATAATCTATATCGTTAAGGGAAGTGCCTGGTGCAAGTGTGACAAGAGGGTCGTTAATATCTGTTACATCATAGCTTGCGACCGCTGTGCCATATAAACTATAAGGCAGGGGTAAAAACACATCGTTTTCGGTTTTTGTGAAGTTTGTACGCGCTTCTAAAAACCAATCACCTAACTGGAGATCAGCACCAAGTGTGTTGGTCCATGTTGAGTTCTCATACAAACCATACTCTAAAGAGCGGCTTACCATGGCAAGGCCTGTGCCTGTTTCACCTGCAGCTAGGTTGCTGCCCGCAGCTTCTGCACCGCCTGCAAAATCAAATACATATTGGTTGCGCTCTTCATGATCTTGGAATTTACTGTATAGCGTGCTGAAGAAAAAACGGTTCATTGAATCGCTCGGACGATATTCAAATCGGCCACCATAGGCTTCGTCTTCACGTTTTACTTTATAGCTACGCATATCAAGTTCGTTAACAAGAAGCTCTGAATCCACTTGTTCTAAGTCGAATTCGCGGTTATCCGTGATTTGTTCACGGCTGTTTTGTGATGCGAATAAACTAATGCCTACATTTTCACCAGACCATGATGTTCGCACTGAAAACTTACTAATATCGCCATCGCCTAATTCTTGATTACCTAAACCTACATCAGTGGCTAGTGAGAAACCTTCAACATCAAACGGGTTAAAAGTTTCGATATTAATAAAACCAGCAATCGATTCGCCTGGCATATCAGGCATAATTGCTTTATTGGCAGATAAACGACTAGTAATAACAGACGGGAAGCTGTCAAAACGCGGAATACGGCCATTTTCAGCGCCAGGAATGGTCATGCCATCTATGGCAATTGTCGTGTAACGAAATGGTGCACCGCGAAAGTTTATATAGCGTGCTTGGCCTTGATCGCGTTCAATAGCAAGGCCCGGAACGCGACCTAAAGAATCTGCTAAGTTTTGATCAGGAAAGCGGCCAATGGTATCAGCAGCGACAATATCAACAAAGTTAGAGGCAGATTGCTTTGCCATAATAGCTGCTTTTTGGCTGTTTTTGATAGGGGATGCAACAGCAACGACTTCTTCTATTTCGTTATAGTCGTTTGTTTGTGCTGCATAGCTATACGACGATGAACAGGCAAGTACTACGCAAGCCGCTAATCGATTTCGAGCAAATGGTGTCACTTGAATACTCCGGGTTATTTTGGATGTTTTAAAAAGTTGGGCAAAGAATGGAATAGAAATATTGCAGTTTGGTTAAACCGGCATCGATATAAAATACAGGGATATCTATTAAATTTTTGTGTTTATTAAACAATGGGTTGGTAATTTTTAGAGATGTCTTTTTGGTTAATTTACTTAACCAAATAAGGGGACATGAAAAGTTAAATTTGATGTTTTTATGACAAATAAACTAACCCAAACGCTTTTCATAAGTTTGTAATACAAATGCTATAAATTAGTCATTTAAAAGATACTTTTAACAATAAAAAATGCCACGTAATTTTGTTTTCACTATTTTAAGACTGCTTATTGCCACACTGGTTTTACTGCCTGCCATGGTGTTTTTAAGCCAGCAAACAATTGAGCCTGTGGTTTTAAAAGAGCAATACAGTTACAGCTGCAAAGTAAAAAATACGAGCGGTAAAAAGCATTTTCATATTTATATGCCGACTAATTGGCAGGTTGAAGAGTTTGCGCAGACCTTATGCGATACGTTGCTCGCTAAGCAGAGTTTTGAAACTGTCACTGTGTCTTGGCAACCCAGAGAAATGCTCAGCACAGAACAATTACTCAGTGACAATTATGCGCTTTTTCTAAATCGTGATTATGCCTTAAGTGGTCTACTGCCAAATTGGGATGATTTTTATACAGCAATATTAAGCTTGCCAAGTTATCAGATTTCATGGTTTTCACATCAAGACAATATGCAGCTTTCAGCAAATTCATTAAAGAATAAACGAATAGGTTTACTCGAAGACAAGCGCAGTGAGTCTGGTTATTTAGCCCCTATGAGTGAATTAAAACAGTTTGGTCATGGGCTTGATAATGCACAATTGGTTTTTTACCCGAATAGAGAAAGTTTGGTTAATGATTTCTTGGCAGAAAAACTCGATATTATTCCGAGTGTCGGTCACCATGGGCAATTAAAGCGTTGGCCAGCGTCAAAAACACAGCCTTTACAGCATGTTTCATCAACCTTATCTTGGTACCTTAATGATCAATATGCTGATTTAGCGCCGTCCCTTGTAACCTATTTACAGCAATATCAGTCAAGGCTGTTAAAGGTTCATACCACGCATCCTTATAGTCTCGATAAGGGGCTAAGATGAATTACTTAAAAGCCCTTGTATTATTTTTACTTATTTTTGTTGGGCTGATTTATTTATCTGGGCAAAATGCTAAGCAGCAACTAATGATGACACTTGCAGAGCAGCTTCCTCAGGTTGTTAACCCTTCACTCAATAATGCCATAGATGAAAGCCAAGAACTTTCGCGCATGAGCCACTCACTATTAGATGATTTGCATGACATTACTTTTGTATCAAAGCTACCGGGGGATTTAGTTGCTTCTTTGACTGTGACTGAATTAAACCTAAGTAAAATACAGCTCTCAGGAAGTGACACACTTAACTGGCAATTTGGTAATCACACTCTCTATGCAAGCATTGATAGCTCGGTTAACTTTAACTATTGGCTGGTGGCTTTTTGGGCAAGCGCATTTACTGCAGTAGGTCTACTTATTGATTATTTGTTCAAGTTTATATTTAAGCTCCAGACTAACAGGCAAAAAGTACCTATACCCGTTCAAGTAATGACTGCGGAAGATAAGTTAAGCACTGCTATTGAAGAGTTACGCTGGTTTGATGGTTTAAAGCAACAGGGTTTAATAAAGGGTTTAACGGCACAGCAAGAATTACAATTGGCATCGTTTAAAGAGCAGCAACAATGTTGGTTTAGCATAGCCCTAAAGCAAGGTTTAAACATTGAACAAGCATTAAAAACAGCAGAGGCTGATGATGCGTTATGCTTTGACTTAGCAAATCAACAAGTGATTATCCATGGAGTACCTATCCGGCTTTCAAAGACACCTTTACTTTATTATTTTTGGTATGCAAAAAGAAAGTTTGAAGCCGAGCCTGCTTATTTAAATCCGCCACAGGGTAAACCTGATCATAAAAATGGCCAGCAGCTAGCCAAATTAATGCAGCAGTATGGTGGTCACCAAAAAGCGATACGTGATCTTGATGAAGGCTTAAAAGGCAAAACCTTAGATCAAAACCGCAATAAAATTAAAACTGAGCTGCAACGCGTGCTTGAAGGATTGGCATGTGATTATCTTTTTGATAGTGAAAGGGACGAGCGAACTGCTCGCTATCGTTATAGCTTGAAGTTACCAGCGTCTAAATTAAAGCTTGGCCCGTAGTTTTAACCTAGTAATTTGTTTTCTAACTCATAACTATTGCGCGAATTGAAATATTAGTTAGCCTTTAATGATTCATTGAAGGAGTGAAACTATGTTTAAGCGTAAAAAAATAACAACAACGGGTGCTTTGTTTAGCTCATCGCTGTTATTGATCTCGGCAGCTCATGCCACAACACCTCAATATAAAGATCAACAAGCTTTGCATGATATTGCAAATGCCGTTTCTAAAGCACGTATAGAGCAAGATATTCAAACGCTGGTTGATTTTGGCACTCGCCATACTCTATCTGAGACGAAATCAAATACGCGTGGTATTGGTGCTGCAAGACGTTGGATCAAGTCTGAGTTTGAGGCGATTTCTAAAGCCTGCGGTAACTGCCTAGAAATCATCGAAGTAAAAGACACTATTTCTGGTGAAAAGCGTATTCCAAACCCTGTTGAAGTTGTCAATATTGTGGCTATTCAGCGCGGTCAAGTTGATGCGGATCGTATGGTTATGATGTCGGGTGATATTGACTCGAGAGTGTCTGATGTAATGGACTATACCTCAGATGCGCCAGGGGCTAATGATAATGCATCTGGTGTGGCTGGCGTGCTGGAATCGGCGCGTGTTTTATCAAAGTATAAATTTAATGGCTCAATTGTTTATGCAGCTTTATCTGGTGAAGAGCAAGGCTTGTTTGGCGGTAAAATTTTAGCTAAATATGCACAAGAGCATAATTGGCGTGTTCATGGTGTTTTAAACAACGACATGATTGGTAATTCAACCGGCATTAATGGGGTAACAGATAACACAACTGCACGTATCTTCTCTGAAGGTACTCGCGTTATTGAAACCAAAGAGCAAGCCCATAAACGCCGTTTTACGGGTGGTGAAGTTGACTCTGCAAGTCGTAACCTTGCACGTTACATTGATACAATCGCAGATCGCTACATTGAAAATCTGGATACCATGTTGGTATATCGACTCGATCGTTTTGGTCGAGGAGGGCATCACCGTCCATTTAACGATGTTGGCTTTGCAGCTGTGCGTATAATGGAAACCAACGAAAACTATAATCAACAGCATCAAGACTTGCGTACTGAAAATGGTATTACCTACGGTGACACCATTGACCATGTTGATTTTGCCTATGCGGCGAAGTTAACGTCACTTAATGCAGTGACAATGGCTTCAATGGCATGGGCTCCAGCGCCACCAACGGGCGTTAGTATTTCAGGTGCAGTAAAACCAAGTACAACATTAGCGTGGCATAAAAGCGATGATCCAACGGTGGTCAGTTATAAAATCTATTGGCGTTACACGAGTGAGCCACAATGGCAATTTAGCCGCGATGTTGGCAATGTAACCGAAGCAACCCTTAAAAATGTTGTTATCGATAACTACTATTTTGGTGTTGCCGCTGTAAACAAAGACGGTATTGAATCACCAGTTGTCTTTCCTGGTGATGTTGGCGCGTTCGAATGGCCAGACAAATCAACTAAATAGGAATCGTTAAGTCATAGCGGACACCACCCAGTTCGCTATGAGCTGCTGTAATCCGCCAGTTATGGGCTTCGACAATTTGTTTTACTATCGCAAGCCCAATTCCTGAACCTGATTGTTTTACTGTTTTTAAGTCTGGCACTCTATAAAGATGGTCAAAAATCTTTGCTAAACTCTCGTCGCTGACACCAGGGGCTGAATCTTCATAGCAGATTAAGAGCTGAGTTTGGTTTTGGCTAATCCTCAAATTAAGCTTACCAGGGTGATTTGTGTACTTAAGTGAATTACTGATTAAGTTTGCAAATAACTGTGAAAGCCGTGTTGCATCGCACTCAAAGTTTAATTCATCAGCAACATTTTGTGAGAATCTCACTTCAAATTTATCAAGCTGGATTGCCATATCTGCGTGTAAGCTTTGGAAATACTCAGCTGCATTAAGTGTTGTTACGTTGAGCTGAAAGCTGCTTTGCTCTAAAAGTGAAATTTTATTTAAATCAGTGACTAAAGTTGCCATATCGGTGATTTTTTGGTTGAGTTTTTCGTATGTAAGCTCATTAAATTGAGTTAAGCCTGCTTGGAGCGTTTCAAGGTGTAAGCGCAACCCGGTTAATGGACCACTTAACTCGTGAGCAACTTGTGATAATAACTTACTACGTTGACTGATTTGTTTATCTAGATAATTTCGGCGCTGTTCAATAAGCTGTTTTCTCTGTCTTATTCTTAATAAAGCAATGCCCATTACAGCTAAAAGCAGGCTAAATAATAAAATGCTGTATAAGATAGTTTGGCGCTGTGAAGCAATTGCTTGGCTTTTTTCATTGTCTTGGAGCTTTAAATCTTGAATGGCCAAATCACGGTCGCGCATCGCAATGGAGTTTTGCAGCTCCGCTAAACGTTGATTGTAGTTGTTGCGGGCAAAACCTTTTTCAAGCTCTGTAATAGTCCGTTGGTACGACAATGCCTGTTTGTAATCAGCTTGTTGTACTGCCACAGTGATCAAATGTTCTAGGGCTGTGATTTGCTTTTGCAGCTTATTTTTTTGGTTGCTTAACTTGTAGGCTTGCTCAGCAAAATGTTCAGCTTGTTCGTGCTCAGTAGAGCCAATGTATAGCTTTGCTAATGTGAGTAATACATCAATATATAAGTGATCGTCTTGCTTGAGTTCAGTGATCACTTGTTTTTCAATGGTTAATGCTTGAGTTGCTTTATCGACTTCGAGCAAATTTATCGCAATATTATGGTTTGCCCAGGCAGTATTTCGTGCGCTGTTATAACTTGCGAACACCTGTTGAGCTTCTTGTGCGTATTCAAGTGCTGCATCGTAGTTTTTTAGCCCATATTCGCATTGGGATAGTTTAACTAAACTATGTCCGATATCAGAAAGTGAACCTGTTTGCCTATCAAAACTAAGGGCTATAATAAATTCGCTCTTTGCTTTTTCGTATTGTTCTAAATCTAAATAACTTTGGGCAATTGAATAACTTATGCCAGCTTGTAACGAGATAGACGGCGACATCTGTTGAATAACTTCACGGCGTTTTAGCTTATATTCGAGTGCAAGCGTTAAGCGGTCTAACTGTTCAAGATTACGCGAATAACCATGATAGAGCATTTCTTTTTGCTTTAAGGTTAATTCGCGATTGTTGTCGTGAATATAAACTTCAAGCAAGTTTAAGGCTGCTTGATACTCGCCAGCATTATGATAAGCACTGACAAGACTCGCCACGGCATCAATTTCATAATGGGTAAGTTGTAAGCGCTGAAATAGGGCGACATTTTGTTGCGATAAATAAATTGCGGTTTCTAAGTCACTTTTTCTATATGCCAACCGCGCTTTCGCTAGATACAACTCGCTGTAAATGGGGGCGTCTTTTTTGTATTTTGGGCCCGCTTCAAGTTCATCAATGATAGTTTGCGCTTGTTGAAATTGGCCGAGGTGTATGTGAACGTGAATTAATCTAACGTTATAACTTACTTGTTCTGCAAGGCTGGCAGACTCAATAAGCTTTTTATCGATGGCTTTTAAATAGTCATATCGTTTTTGGTAGTCACTGATTGTTCTGGCTTCATCAATGTTTTGTTGCAGTGTTGATGCAGAAGCACTGTTCATTGATAAGGCAAAGTACAGAATTACAGAGGCTTTAAGTTTCATAGTGGGGTTTATTATTATTTTTATTCCTAACTAGTCTAGCATGCCATTCTTTTAAGTGGGAATGATTTGCTTTTATAGCTAAAAAGAATTGCATTATGCAACTATGCCTCTTGCATCTTGCAAATACTCAGTCTGATTTTTCATAACACCTTGTTATAGCGTGAGTTATATTTTGGAATGGTTACTGCTTTGAGTAATAACACATCCACAGGAGAGTGTAATTATGAAAAGTAACATACCCGCTTACCTAATAACCGCACTTGCAACAGGCTTTGTAAGTGCTGCACCATTTGAACAGTGCCCTAGTAAAGCATTTTTGATTCAAGGTTCGCCTGCGCAAATGTTTGGCGTTGACCTAGTTTCTGCCAAAACCACCGTGCTTGCAGCGTCATTGGATTTTACAACAGAGGCGAATAACGACAGCGTAAATGCGGTTGGCTTTAATTATCAAGACCAGTACATGTATGGCTTTAGCAAACAAGCCCCGAGAAGTGTTGTACGTATTGGTGACGATTATGTTTTACAACGTTTGATTGTAAATGGTCTGCCAGATACCAATTTTTATGTTGGTGATATTCATGTGAATAGTGAAACTAATCAGGCGGTTTACTATTTATACCACCCTAAATTTGGTCTATATGGCATTGATTTAACAGAAGAGGCCGACGAGTATCAGGCGCAATTAGTTGCAGGCTCAGCGAACTGGAATTTAGCTATTTATGATTTTGCTTTTCATCCACACAGCAATCTTTTGTATGCGGTTGAGTCAAACGGCGACCTTTATGAAATCAACTTAGATAATCAGACACCCACTTTTGTCGCTAACCTCGACATAGCCGGCGATACTGGCGCTAATGGTGCAGGTTACTTTGATGTGCAAGGTCAGTTTTATTTTAGTAATAACCGCAGCGGTAAAATCCATAAAGTAGATTTAAGCACCAGCCCTGTGGTTGGTTATACACCTACCGCTGCAGTGTTCACCTTAGGGCCAACATCGAATCAAAATGATGGTGCACGCTGTGCTATTGCGGAAGTAAAAGTAACTGATAACTCGATCGACTTTGGCGATGCCCCTATGCCATATAAAACAGCGCTTGCTGATAGTGGTGCCCGCCATCTGTTTGACCCTAATGAAGACCAATCAAATTTAGTTTATTTAGGAGCCGTTGTTGATGGTGAAAATATTAACACTCCGGCAGATTTACAGGCTTCACCCGTCGATAGCTCAGATGATGGTGTTAAATTTTTAACTGATTTTGTTGCAGGCTCTACCAGCCAGATAATTGTGACCGCTCCTAATGATAATGGTTATTTATATGCTTGGTTCGATTGGGATCAAAATTTCCAGTTTGATCCAGACGAAATCACAGTAAGTAAATACAGCTTAAATCAAGGTGATAACAGTGTGCTGGTTGATGTACCGAGTGATGCAGTGATGGGAGCAACATGGGCACGCTTTCGTGTAACCGATGGCAGCGAGGCTAACCCAATTACCGCAAGTGGTGGGGTAACAGGCGGCGAAGTCGAGGATTACCCGGTAACAACATATGGAAGTTTGGTATATCCAAGTGAGAATGGCTGGGTAACCCTTGCCTATGAAGATCAATGGCCTTTTGCTGGTGATTATGACTTTAACGATTTAGTTGTAAATTACCGGACTACATTGATTGATAAAGAAGGTCAGGCCATTGGTTACAAAATAGAAGGGGAGTTGGTTGGAATTGGTGCTGATTTTCATAATGGCTTTGCAGTTCGTTTGTATCAAACGATAGCCGATGATGTTAATAAACGAATATTAAGAAGTCAGATAGATACAAGTTCAATAAATTTAACGATAAATGGCGAAATACAATCACATTCTATATTAGAACAAGGGGTTGAAGATGCTATTTTCATTATCATGCCAGACACTTGGGATTATGCAGATAAGCAGTCAAGTTGTAGTTATTTTAGAACTGAAACAGGCTGTGATACCAACAGCAAAGTTTCGTTTAGTTTAACCGTTTCACTTCAAAGTGGAGTGACCACAATTGAAGCGCCAAAATATACTTTAGACCCATTTATTTTCGCGGCTCAAGATCACTATCATGGTGAGTTTTTAGTTGGACAAAACCCACGTGGTTGGGAAGTTCATATTAAGAATCAACAACCAACCGAAAAATTCAATTCACAGTTATTTTCAATCACTGACTCTGATGATGCCAGTAATAGTGCTCAAAGTTATTATTTCCAAACTGAAACTGGTCTACCTTGGGCAATGGAGATTGGCAGTTCATGGGCACACCCAAAAGAGAGTGTTGATATAACACATGCGTATAGTGACTTTAGAGCATTTGCTGAATCAGAGGGACGAGAAAAACCGCTTTGGTTTAATAATGCAAAACTTGCAAATGTTATTCTACGAGGAGAATAGTCATGAAACATTATACTTTATTAATCATAAGCTTATTGTTATCTGCGTGTGGTGGCGGTGGTGAAGGTAGCTCTTCAACTGAAGCGGTAAATACAACTGTTACGCAGACACCCACAACAAGCACGCCGCCACCAGAAACAACACCTCCTGACACGAGTGTAGAAACAGAGACAATGGCTGACCTAACGATTGCTCCTCAATTTGATTTAAGTAGCAAGATAGAACTAAACATAGATGTTGATTTGAACATGGGTGATAGCAGAGCGTATTTAAATATCTGCTTGAAAGGCGATGATAATAAGGCTGATTACGATCAATGCTTATTGCGGGCACCTCTAAAACAAAGCAAATTAACGTCGACTGTGATGCTGGCAAATAGTGCCTTAGAGCTTGTGGCAGAAGTTTGGTTTTATGATTCTCAAAATGAACCACTGCGTTTTGAGTGGCAATATGATGGGGAGCAATCAGCGGTGTTCACTATTCGTTAAACATGAGTGATCGATATTATGTCTTAGTCAGTTTAATTCTAATAGACTGAATATTTTCAACAGCTTGAAAGAGGATTTTGTAATGCAATATATCGAAGAGGTACTGCAATCAGTTAAAGAGTCTAATCCAAATGAGCCTGAGTTTTATCAAGCTGTTGAAGAAGTGCTTTCATCAATAAATCAGGTAGTAGAAGGGAATAGTGAATATCAACAGCAGGCAATTCTAGAGCGGTTAGTTGAGCCTGAAAGGCAAGCAATATTTAGGGTTCCTTGGCTTGATGATGACGGCAAAGTGCAAGTTAATCGTGGTTTTAGAATCGAATTTAGCTCAACTCTAGGCCCTTATAAAGGGGGCTTGAGGTTCCACCCGAGTGTCAATCAAAGTGTGGTGAAGTTTTTAGGCTTTGAACAAGTTTTGAAGAATGCACTCACAGGGTTGCCATTAGGAGGCGCTAAAGGCGGTGCTGACTTTAACCCTAAAGGAAAAAGTGACAATGAAATTATGCGTTTTTGTCAGTCATATATGACTGAACTCTATCGTCACATAGGTGCTAACACAGATGTTCCTGCTGGTGATATTGGCGTTGGGGCGAGAGAAATTGGTTATCTATTTGGTCAATATAAACGGATCACTAATCAATTTGAAGGGGTACTAACTGGTAAGCCTGAGGTTATGGCGGGTTCTTCACTGAGAACCGAAGCTACTGGCTATGGTGTTGCATATTTTTTAAGTGCCATGCTAGATGCTAAAGGCGATTCTTTAAGAGGTAAACGATGCCTAGTTTCTGGTGCTGGTAATGTAGCATTGTATTTGATGGAAAAGCTTGACCAATACGATGCTGTTATTCTTAGCTGTAGTGATTCAAAAGGGACCTTATATTGTAAAGATGGGCTTGATGTGGCTCTCGTAAAACACTTAAAAAATGAACGAGGTGCTGAGCTTAGGGATTATTTGAACGAGCACAAAGATGCTGAGTTTACGCCAGTAAATCAATATCCTAGCGACGGACATCATGTATGGCGATATGAGGCAGATATTGCACTTCCTTGTGCAACTCAAAATGAAATTACCGAAAAAGATGCTGAAGCCTTGGTTGAAAATGGCTGCTCTGTTGTATGCGAGGGGGCAAACATGCCGACCACAGCTGATGCGTTAAAAGTATTTAAAGACAATGATGTATTTTTAGGGCCAAGTAAGGCTGCAAATGCTGGTGGAGTTGCTACCAGTCAATTTGAAATGGCTCAAAATGCAAGTATGCAAAAGTGGCGAGCTGAGCAAGTTGATGAGAAACTTCAACAAGTTATGAAGTCTATTTTCGATACAATTTCAGCTACCGCCAAGCAGTACTCCCATGAACACGACTTGGTACTTGGTGCGAATATAGCGGGTTTTGAACGAGTTGCAGATGCTATGTTAAAACAAGGAGTTGTGTAATAAATAAAAGACATCCATTTTTTTAAAACGAATTAAGGAGACATCCATTTTTATAAAAAGACACCCAATTTTGGTAGTTAAAAGCTAGATAGCCACAGCTTTTGGTTGACTTCATTTATGTACAAATTATGTTTAGTTCTTTGTTGTTATTTAAATTTAAAAATTAGTTATTTAATTCTAGATGAAATTAAATTCAGTACGTAGAAATTTTCTATTTTTTAAAATAGATGAATAAAAGTAGTAAATGAAAAGTTTAAGTGTTTAGCAAAACAAAGCTTGGCTATTAGTTATTGAGCTTCTTCTCTTTCGTTTCATCTGTTTTGCATACTCAGTTATAGCTTGCTCTTTACCCGCTGTATTTTTAAACGAGCGGGTAAAGGAAGTGGTGAGTGTGAGCCAGTTTTCAGTACAAATGTTTAACCTTTCAAGTATTGGTAATGCCTCCTCTGGGATTTTCCCTGGCTTATTTTCTCGTATTGAGCGGCCTGTCCAATCTACAAGTTGCAGATATGTCTTGAGTTCAAATGGTAGTCCCTTAGGCATATGTTTACGAGGTTTACCTGCAAAGCGCATAAGCGATTTTGGTTGCTTATTGTTTTGAGCTAACTGAATTCGTACTTTAATACTGGTGTAGTCAGATTGCTCAGGTAAATCAGCCGCTTTTGCTCTAACAGGGTTTAAATCAACATATGCAAGACAAGCGGCAAGTGCTGCTTCATCAAGTAAAGCTTGTGATTTAAAGCGACCTTCCCAGAACCGCCCTTTACATTCATCTTCTTGATTTGCTTTTCGTGCAATACCCTCGTTAAGAACTCGCATAAACCAACTAATGCTGCAGAGCCGTTCTCGATATAAATTTACTCTGGTATTAACCGCAACGAGCTCAGCTTGTGTTAGCAATTCGCCATTTAAGAATCGTTGGCATAGGAATGTACTTTTGAATAACTTGTGCCACCTAATTAGAATCGCTTTATTATTTAGACGCTTAGCTTTTGCTATATCAATGTGAAGAACCAGATGAGTGTGATTACTCATTACAGCGTAGGCACAAATATCAATACAAAACATCCTGCCAAGTTGAAGTAGTTTCTTTTCAACCCAATCTCGCCGGTGTTCATATGAACGACCCGTTAGTGGATCTTGCCCGCACAAATAAGCGCGACGAACGCAGCGTGAAATGCAGTGATAGTAAGGTGTGTTTGAAACGCTAATTAAGTTTCTACGTGGGGTTGCCATGCTCTTCTCCTCCATGAGTTGAACAATTTAAGTTTAGTCATAATTTTGTGAAGTGAGAAATATTAAGTTGGGTGTCTTCTTAAATTTATTCTTTAGATATGAAGCTCGGTTAACTCCTTAAATAAATATGGGCGTCTTAATTTAATTTGGGTGTCTTAATATCTTTTCATAATATGGGTGTCTTAATAAATTAAAAAGCTCAGCGGTGCTGAGCTTGGTTGAAATTTTTTTTGGGGGGGCAAGTAAATGATTACGAAAAGGCTGTTTCGCTTAGGAGTTCTTGCATTTGTTCACGCATTTTGAACTTTTGAAGTTTGCCAGTCACTGTCATAGGGTATTCTTCAACAAAGCGGATGTGCTTTGGTACTTTGAAATAGGCTAGTTTGTCTTTTAAGAAATCACGAATGGCATTTTCATCAAGTACTGCATCATCTTTAGGTTGGATCCAGGCACATACTTCTTCGCCGTATTTTTCATCGTTAATACCAAATATAGCCGCATCTTGAATACCTGGGTAGGTGTAGAGAACTTCTTCTATTTCTCTTGGGTAGATGTTTTCACCACCGCGGATGATCATGTCTTTTATTCGGCCAACGATAGCAACAAAGCCATCTTCGTCCATTACACCTAAGTCACCAGAATGTAACCAACCGTCTTGATCAATTGTTGCTTTCGTTTTCTCTTCATCATTCCAATAGCAGCGCATAATTCCAGCACCACGACTACATACTTCACCCGGTATGCCAACTTTTTGAATATCACCCAGCTCGTCGATAATTTTCACTTCAGTATGGGCTAATGCACGGCCCACTGTGGTAACTTGTTTTTCGAGAGGCGAGTCGGTTTCGGTCACGTTATTTATCGGGCTACACTCAGTTTGGCCATAACCAATTACAACTTCTTTCATATGCATTAATGAGTGAACTTTACGCATAACTTGCTCAGGGCAGGTTGAGCCGGCCATTACGCCTGTTCGTAGGCTAGATAAGTCATAGTTTGCAAAATCTTTAAGCTCTAACTCGGCGATAAACATAGTTGGAACACCATGCAGGCCGGTACAGCGTTCTTTTTCAACAACTTCTAGGGTTGTTTTAGGGTCGAAAGAATCACCCGGAAAAACTGCAGTAGCACCTTTACTTATACATACTAAATTGCCAAGCACCATACCAAAGCAGTGATATAGCGGTACAGGAATACAGAGTTTATCCTCATGTGTCAGCTTCATCGCTTGGGCCATCAAAAATCCGTTATTGAGGATGTTTTTATGCGATAAGGTCGCTCCTTTTGGATTACCCGTAGTACCAGAAGTAAATTGAATATTGATATCTTGGTCACAGCTTAAAGTAGCAGCTATTGCATCAAGCTCTAGCTTATGGGCATCTGTTGCGCGCTGCATGATATCGCTGAAGCTAAACATGCCAGTAGCAGGCTCATCACCAATACGAATTATATTTTTTAGATGTGGCAGGGCGTTTAAATTTAATTCACCTGCTTGTGAATCTTTAAGTTCCGGTGCGAGCTCATTGAGCATGCTTATATAATTACTGGCTTTAAATTCACTTGCTGTGATAAGTGTTGAACACTCAACACTATTGAGTGCGTATTTTAATTCGCTTGGTCGGTATGCAGGGTTGATGCACACCATAATTGCACCAATCTTGGCTGTAGCAAATTGGGTTAAGCACCATTCAATATTGTTAGGAGACCAAATACCAACCCGGTCGCCAGGTTTTACGCCAAGTGATAATAATCCCATTGCTAACTGGTTAATCTGCTGCTGGTATTGTCTATAGGTTAATCGGATCTGTTGATGATGAACCACAATTGCGGGGTGATCAGGGTGATTGTCGACAATGTTGTCAAGGTACTGTCCAATTGTTTGTTCTATCAATGGAATGTCTGTACGGCCTTGATAATAGCTTTGAGTAAGTGGAAGCGCATTACAGTGTGTGTTCTTTGTCTGCATTGTATTCTCCGTGTCCGGTTAATTTGTTGTTATGGACTTGATGCAAAAGAATTGAAACAATCAATTAGGATGATTTCAAAACATGCGTACCTGATTAACTAAACACAGATTGTCGACAAAGAAAAGCTTTATAAGACTAATGTACAGAGTGTAATTTTAATAAAGCAGAATAAAGAATGGGTTTTGAGGTATAAAAAAACGTGCCGTAGCACGTTTTTTTAAGAATAAGCAGCAATTAAGCTTTTGGCTCATCTTGCTTATAAGTTTTACGCATGATGTACACGTAAGCACTAATGAATGCGTTTTCTTGGAATTTTTTCAGGCCTGTGTCTTCAAAATCAATAGGTACTGGGTTGCGCTTAAGCTGCTCTTTGATTTCAGTTGCAGATAAAACTTGCACATCTAAGTGCTCGATTAACTGAATAGCCGTTTCCATTTTGAAACCTTTAGCACTACCAGCGAATTTACCTTTAGCTTGGCGCTCTTTGATTGCTACAGAGTCAATTTGGTAATCTTCCATTAATTTTTTGAAATCAAATTGGAATTTACGCATTACTTCTGTGTCATTACCGTTACCTAAGGTAAAACGTGTTTGTCTGACATCACGGATATCAAATACGTCATTGTCTTTGGTTAAAATACACAGTAGTACGTCGCTACCTGTAATTTCTACACCGCATGTTCTCATGGTCATTCTCTAAATAACTTAATTTGCGCAATTATAGCAAGTAACGTTATGAAAATCAGTTGCTTTAAAAATGAATTTTTATAGCGATAACACTATGGTCACTTACACTAATGTCTTCGGTCAGTTGTGTAGGGGAAATATGCTTGTCATAACTTTCATAGTCGAGCGCTTTCACCTTTGAAACTTGGCAGTCGGGATTAAAATGTGCAGAGGCAAGAATATAATCTAGTACATTACCTTTACCTTGGTAATAATGGCTAAAGGGTTTGTTTTTCTCATCATAAAACGACCGACTAAACTCGTAGCTGTCGGTTAGGCCAACAACGGGTTCGTTATGTTCTATGCAGGGCTCACAGCGTGTAGGATGAAACCCTTGTGTCATGAACGATAAAGTAGGGCTAGTAAGTACATCGTTAAAGTCACCCATAACGAGCGTTGCACATTGCTTTTCGCGTTGGGTTTTTAGCGCATCATAATAAACAATAGATGCTTCCAATGAACGCGATATTTGCGACTGCATGGTACCCACCGTCTGGTGTAACAACTGCAGCAACGGATCTTCAAGGTTATGAATATTAAGAATATGCGCCATTGATTGCACACGTTGTGACTTAAAGTGAACAACATAAAAGCAGACTTCACCAAAATCTGGTAAATCAATCATGCATTTAATCGGGGTGCGGTTAAATTTGAACTCATTTTGATTGTTTAAGTACTCAAGTAATTCAGGGCATGGTGTCAATGCATCGGCCGATTTAAACGGGTATTTACTGGCAATCGCAACCACAGGATTGAATAACACTTGCGGATAAAGGCTATCATGGGACGGGCTATCGACCGTTTTAAAATAATCATATCCCGCTTCTTTGCATTGCACTTCTAGAGCATGCTGACTAAACACTTCTTGAAACGCCACCACATCAGGGTTTGCCTCATTTAAGAAATTAGCTACAAACAATTGTTTTTGCTGCCATTGCGTATTGTTATAGCGTTCATGTAACTGGTAAAACGAGTAGGGTGGCGCGGTGTAATTTAATAAATTAAACGTTGCGAATTTGAACGTACGCGTGTTTGGCATTTTCATCACTCTAAAAGTACTGACTCACTAAGTATGAAATGACTTAACTAATTGTCAATTTAGTCTTCTAACTACTTGTATTTGAGAACGTGAGCGGCGACAATAGCTGCTTGTATTTGCGAAGACTCAGTAAATACAAGCTTAAATAGCAATGCTTATTCGTAAAAGCGTTGCAGAGTTACATAAAATTTTTTTAAAAATATTACATGTGATGCATTGTAGGCATCACCACTGTATTAAGGATTTATAATGCCAGTTATTACCCTCCCTGACGGTAGTCAGCGTAGTTTTGAAAACCCAGTAAGTACATATGACGTAGCGAGCGATATCGGTCCAGGTCTTGCCAAGGCAACGATTGCAGGCCGTGTTAATGGTACTCGTGTTGATGCATGTGACTTAATCACTGAAGATGCGCGTTTAGAAATTATCACAGCAAAAGATGATGATGGTTTAGAGATTATCCGTCACTCATGTGCGCACCTTATTGGTCATGCAGTTAAGCAGCTTTTCCCTGAAGCAAAAATGGCAATCGGTCCGACCATCGATAACGGATTCTATTACGATATCGATATGGAACACTCTTTAAGCCAAGATGATTTAGATGCTATCGAAAAGCGTATGCTTGAGCTTGCTAAAACAAACTACGACGTTGTTAAAAAGACCGTAAGCTGGCAAGAAGCACGCGATACTTTTGAAGCGCGTGGTGAAACCTATAAAATGGAAATCCTAGACGAGAACATCGCGAAAGATGATCGTCCAGGCTTATACCATCACGAAGAATACATCGACATGTGTCGTGGTCCACACGTTCCAAACATGAAGTTCTGTCAACATTTCAAAATCATGAAAGTGGCAGGTGCTTATTGGCGCGGTGATTCTGAAAACAAGATGCTGCAACGTATCTACGGCACTGCATGGGCAGATAAAAAGCAACTTAAAGCGTATTTAAAACGCTTAGAAGAAGCTGAAAAACGTGATCACCGTCGTATTGGTAAAGCGCTTGATTTATGGCACTGGCAAGAAGAAGCACCAGGCATGGTGTTTTGGCACAACGATGGTTGGAGCATTTACCGTGAACTAGAAGACTTCGTTCGTGAAAAACTACGTGAGTACGATTACGAAGAAGTTAAAGGCCCATTAATGATGGACCGTGGTTTATGGGAAAAATCAGGTCACTGGGACAAATACGCAGATGCGATGTTCACAACTGAATCTGAAAAGCGTGAATACGCAATCAAACCAATGAACTGCCCAGGTCACGTACAAATCTTTAACCAAGGTTTAAAATCATACCGTGATCTTCCATTACGTATGGCAGAGTTTGGTTGTTGTCACCGTAACGAACCATCAGGTGCATTACACGGCTTAATGCGTGTACGTGGCTTTACTCAAGATGATGCGCATATCTTCTGTACTGAAGAGCAAATCATGGATGAAGTTTCTGCATGTATCAAAATGGTTTACGACACATACGAAACGTTTGGCTTTGAGAAGATCGTTGTAAAACTATCTACTCGTCCAGAAAAACGTATCGGTGAAGACGAAATGTGGGATAAAGCTGAGCTTGCACTAGCTGATGCATTAAAAGCAAACGACATTGAGTTTGATTACCTACCAGGTGAAGGTGCATTCTACGGTCCTAAGATTGAGTTTACACTTTATGACTGTTTAGACCGTGCATGGCAATGTGGTACTGTACAGCTAGACTTTGCATTACCAGGTCGTTTAGGTGCAACTTATGTTGCTGAAAATAACGAACGTCGTACACCAGTTATGATCCACCGCGCAATTTTAGGTTCAATTGAGCGTTTCATCGGTATTTTAACTGAAGAATACGCTGGTTTGTTCCCAACGTGGCTTGCTCCTAAGCAAGTTGTGATCATGAACATCACGGATAAACAAGCAGATTATGTGCAAGAAATTGTACAAAAATTAAATAAACTTGGAATTAGAGCCGCTGCTGACTTGAGAAATGAGAAGATTGGCTTTAAAATCCGTGAACATACGTTAAAACGTATTCCATATTTACTTGTTGTTGGCGATAAAGAAGTTGAACAACAAGAAGTGGCAGTACGCACTCGCACAGGTGAAGACCTAGGCAAATTTAGTGTTGATGATTTCGTTGCTAAAGTAAGCGAAGAAATTAAAAATCGACAATAAATCATGAGCGTGTAGGGCAAAACAAACAGCCAACTACACGCTTTTTATTTTATATTCTTGGAGGATCGTACCATTAGAGGCGGCAAGAAAGGGCAACAAACAGCTCAAAAAAATCGTATCAACGAAGATATTACAGCTAAAGAAGTTCGTTTAATTGGCATCGACGGCGAGCAAGCTGGCATCGTGTCATTAAAAGAGGCGCAAGCTATCGCTGATGATGCGGGTGTAGATCTTGTAGAAATCAGTCCTAATGCTGAGCCACCTGTTTGTAAGGTTATGGACTACGGTAAGTTCATCTTTGAAAAAAGCAAAGAACTAAAAGAACAAAAGAAAAAGCAAAAGCAAATCCAGGTTAAAGAAATCAAATTCCGTCCAGGTACGGATGAAGGTGACTACCAGGTTAAGCTACGCAACTTACGCAAGTTCTTAGAAGCGGGTGATAAAGCTAAAATCACTATCCGTTTCCGTGGTCGTGAAATGGCTCACCAAGAAATTGGTATCGAATTATTAAACCGTGTTAAAGCCGATTTAGAAGATGTTTCACAAGTTGAATCATTCCCAAATCGTGTTGAAGGTCGCCAGATGGTTATGATGATGGCACCTATTGCTAAAAAGCAATAAACAGGGTATATTACGCACCGATTTTATTTCAGGTCTGCAAGTAACAGTTTACTGTTCACCTGAAATAACCGGTTATAAGTAAGGTTGCACTGCTTTTGTAGTGAGCCTTCACCGGACTATGGCAGTAAGTTAGGCCTTAAAAGTAGAGCTATTTTTATATCTCTCGCCTGCTTGCTAATTTTTAAGCAATACATTTGGAGTTATTGCAATGGCTTACAAGCTAAAAACTCACAGAGGCGCGGCTAAGCGTTTCAAGAAAACTGCTTCTGGCGGTTTCAAGCGTAAACAAGCGCATCTTCGTCACATTCTGACTAAGAAAACTTCTAAGCGTAAATTACACTTACGTCCTAAGATGATGGTTCATAAGAATGACCATGGTCTAGTTTCACGTATGTTACCATTCGCTTAATAGGAGTCTTCAGAAATGGCAAGAGTTAAACGCGGTGTTATCGCACGTGCACGTCACAAAAAAGTTTTAAAGCAAGCTAAAGGTTACTACGGAGCACGTTCACGTGTTTACCGCGTAGCTTTCCAGGCAGTTACTAAAGCGGGTCAATACGCTTACCGTGACCGTCGTGCTAAGAAACGTACTTTCCGTCAACTTTGGATTGCACGTATCAATGCAGCAGCTCGTCAAAACGGTCTTTCATACAGCCGTTTTATCAATGGTCTTAAAAAGACTTCTGTAGAAATCGATCGTAAGATCCTTGCAGATATCGCTGTTTATGACCAAGTTGCATTCGCAGCGCTTGTTGCAAAAGCAAAAGAAGGCCTAGCGGCTTAATTTCGCTTTTCATAAAGTTTAAAAAGGAGCCTAGTGCTCCTTTTTTTGATCTTAATTAATATTCATAACTAACAACGATTTTGCATAGCGTATGTCGTTTGCTCCATTTTTTTGTTGAATCACCGCAGTTTACGCAATCCATTCAGATTAGTTGTTATAATTTCCCCAATATAGAATAAGTACCGCACTTGAGAGTGATATGTTTGCGAGTTTAGTGTTTTTATCTGCTGCAGTAACTTTAGACAGCCACTTACCCCCACTGTTGCCATGGCAAGGCGATAGTGTGTCTTTAATGCAAGAAAAAGGACCTTTAACCACAGATTTTGAATTAAGCGAAGGCACTTTATCGCCTGATTATGCAGACACTATGGCGTTCGTAGATCGCCTTGTTGCCGCAAACCCAACACAATTCAAAGTAACGACAATTGCAACAAGCAGTGCGGGTCGTGCGGTTAAGATGTTAGTGGCGAATGAGCAAGGTTTGTTTGATGCCAAACAACTTGTTGCTGATACAAAACCAACCATCTTTATTCAAGCAGGCATTCACAGTGGTGAAATTGATGGCAAAGACGCCATGTTTATGTTGCTACGCGATATTGCAACAGGTAAACGCCGCGATATTCTCAGCAAAGTCAATATTCTGTTTATTCCTATTTTAAATGTTGATGGTCACGAGCGCAGTAGCCAATACAACCGTATTAATCAGCGTGGCCCGGTAGAAATGGGCTTTCGAACGAATGGTCTAAATTTAAATTTAAATCGCGATTACACTAAGCTTGATACACCCGAAGTACGCGGTGTGATGCAGGTTATTAATCAATTTAAGCCAGATTTATACGTGGATGTCCATGTAACCGATGGCGCTGATTACCAATATGATGTTACCTACGGCTATAATCCGGTTTTTTCTAGTGAATCACCAAGTGTGTCACAAGCGCTGGATAATCTATTTAAACCTGTTATTGATGCCAAACTCGAAAAAGCAGGGCATATTCCTGGTCCACTGGTTTTTGTAATGGACAAGCGTGAATTTAAAAAAGGTTTAGCAGGTTGGGTGGCAACACCACGTTTTTCAAATGGTTGGGGTGATTTACGTTCATTACCGACAATCTTAGTTGAGAACCACTCTTTAAAACCTTATAAGCAGCGCGTATTAGGTACTTATGTATTTATTGATGGTGCCATTGACGCTTTAGCTGCAAACGATAAAGCCCTTAATGAAGCGGTTCAAAAAGAGCTCGATTTTAAACCGACACAATTAGTTGTTGAACGTGGTTATGCTAAAGAGCCAGATACCATCGAATTTAAAGGGATCGCTTATTCAAGAACTGAAAGCGCATTGTCTGGGCAAGCTGAAGTTAAATATTTAGGTGAAGCTAAAAACTATGACGCATTACCGGTTTTTTGGCAAAAAGACGTTAAAAAGACCGTTAATGTTCCTACAGCGTTTTATATTCCGCCAGCATACAGCCAATTGGTAAGTAAGCTTAAATTACACGGCGTAGAGGTAACGACAGTGAATGGTTTTGCTTCTGAGCCATTAACGCAAGCAAGCGTTGCTGATTACTCATTTGCAAAAGCACCTTTTGAAGGACGTTTTCGTGTAGAGGCGACATTTGATTACAACACCGTAGAAAATGTCGATATGACCGGCTGGTACAAAGTCTCAACTGAGCAGCCATACTCAGAACTGGCTACACACTTACTACACCCAGAAGCGCCAGATTCATTCTTTGCTTGGGGCGAGTTTAATACTATTTTTCAGCGCACTGAATACGTTGAGAATTACGCTTTAATGCCTTATGCACGACAAATGCTTAAAGAAAAACCTGCATTGGCTTTAGAGTTCGATAAAAAAATTCGTGAAGATAAAAGCTTTGCAAAAGATGCTGATGCGCGCTTGCATTGGCTCTATGAGCGTACACCGTTTTATGATCAAGGCTATTTAAAATACCCAATTTTAATGGCGTTTGAACAGTTACAAAAAGGACAATAACATGAAAGTGATTGCTGTTCCTGTTACTGGCTTTGCGCAAAATTGCCGCATTATCATTTGCGAGCAAACGAATAAAGCGGCCTTGGTTGACCCAGGTGGTGATGCAGACAAACTTCAAGCAGAACTTGCTGCTTTAAATTGCCAATTAGAGGCAATTTACTTAACACATGGTCACTTAGACCATGTGGGCGCTGCAAAGCAACTCGCAGAGCATTTTAGCGTTGATATCATTGGCCCACATTTAGATGATAAATTTTGGTTTGATGCCTTGCCAATGCAAGCGCAAATGTTTGGTTTTGCACCAATTACACCATTTTATCCAACGAAGTGGCTAAATCATGGCGATACAATCACCGTAGGTGAACTTGAATTATCTGTACGCCATTGCCCAGGGCATACGCCAGGTCATGTTGTTTTTTACCACCAAGGTTCAGAACAGGTGATAGTGGGTGACGTGATTTTCCAAGGCTCTGTCGGTCGTACTGACTTTCCAAAAGGGGATAGTGCGCAATTACTCGAATCAATTAAGTCGGAGATTTTATCATTCTCTGATGAAGTTGCTATTTTGCCAGGCCACGGTCCGAATACCACCGTAGGGCATGAGCGAAAAACAAATCCATTTATTAGCGGACGTTTTGGTTAATGCCAACGTGTAACAATAGTTAAGTAGTTTGTAAGTGGAACGGTATAAAATTGCAATTTTTTTGCATAAATAGTAGAAAATAGGCAGACTGATTTTTAAATCAGTTATATAATTTAACCAGTATTTTTACAGAAAAAGAAATAAAATGTCTCTGAACCAAGTAGATCGCCAAATTTTGGCATTATTACAGCAGGATGCTAGCTTATCTACGGCAGAAATTGCCGATAAAGTTGGTTTATCTCAATCTCCATGTTGGCGTCGTATTGCTAAGCTTGAGCAAGATGGCTATATCAAAGGTAAAGTTGCTTTGCTTGACGAGAAAAAGCTTGGCTTTGATATGTTGGTCTATGCCCATGTTCGTCTATCTAACCACGGTAGAACGAATCTAGCTGAGTTTGAGCGTTTAATTATGAGCTATGATGAAGTAACCGAGTGTTACAGCATGGCGGGTACCATGGACTTCATGCTTCGAATTATTTCAAAAGGTATTGAAGGGTATGAGCAGTTTGTTCGTGATAACCTACTAAACCTTGAGTTTGTTCAAGAAGTTCACTCAAATGTGACCATGACATGCGTTAAGCGTAGTACGTCTTTACCTCTTTAATCTTTTTCTACTACGTTTTATTTTTTCGAAAACGGTTAGTGCTTTTAGGTACTAGCCGTTTTGTTGTTAATAATTGTTAACTTTTGCGGATTTTGCTAGAATTCTGCGCCTTGCCGAAATGCATTCACTATAAAGAGGAACTTAATGTTTAACTTACTCAGCAAAGCGCCAAGCTCTGCTAAAAACGATATTCTATCAGGCTTGACCGTTGCGTTGGCATTGGTACCAGAAGCGGTTGCGTTTGCTTTTGTTGCTAATGTTGAGCCTTTGGTTGGTTTATATGCCGCATTTATTGTTGGCTTAATTACGGCTATTTTTGGTGGTCGTCCAGGTATGATTTCTGGTGCTACCGGTGCACTAGCCGTTGTAATGGTAAGTTTAGTTCTAGATCATGGCGTAGAGTATTTATTTGCTACCGTCTTATTGATGGGGATACTGCAAGTACTCGCAGGTATCTTCAAGCTCGGCAAGTTTATTCGCATGGTTCCGCACCCAGTAATGCTGGGCTTTGTAAATGGTCTTGCGATTGTTATTTTCTTAGCTCAACTAGGGCAATTTAAAGTACCGGACGGTATGGGCGGCCAACAGTGGATGGAAGGGCAAGCACTTTATATTATGCTTGGCTTAGTAGCGTTAACTATGGCTATTATTCATTTCTTACCTAAGCTAACCACTGCTGTACCTTCATCGTTAGCTGCCATTGTAACTGTAACAGCGATTGTAATTGGTTTTGATTTAGAAGCGCGCACTGTACTTGATTTCTTAAAAGGAATGACAGGCAATGAGCAAGCAACGATTGCCGGTGGCTTGCCTGAGTTCCATATTCCTATGGTGCCATTTAATCTTGAAACATTAAAAATTATCTTCCCTTATGCATTAGTTTTAGCGGCGATTGGTTTGATTGAATCGTTATTAACACTGACCTTAATTGACGAAATTACTGAAACCCGTGGTCACAGTAATAAAGAGTGTATTGGTCAAGGCGCTGCAAATATTACCTGTGGTTTCTTTGGTGCAATGGGTGGTTGTGCGATGATTGGCCAATCTATGATCAATATTAATTCAGGTGGTCGCTCACGTTTATCTGGTATTAGTGCAGCATTAATACTGCTAGCATTCATTATTTTTGCAGCCAGCCTCATTGAGATGATCCCACTTGCTGCCTTAGTTGGCGTTATGTTCATGGTTGTACTTGGTACCTTCGAGTGGGCAAGCTTCAAAATGATGAAGCGTGTGCCTAAGTCTGATGCTTTTGTTATTGTGCTTGTTTCAGGCGTAACCGTAGTAACAGACCTTGCGATTGCAGTATGTGTGGGTGTGATTGTTTCGGCTTTAGTTTTTGCTTGGCAGCATGCGAAACACATTTACACAAGCAATTACATCGATGAGCAAGGCTCTAAAGTGTATGAGCTTCATGGTCCTTTATTCTTTGGTTCGGTTAAGAACTTTGCCGAGCTATTTGATGTTAAAAATGACCCAGAAGACGTGATCATTGAATTCAAACATAGCCGTGTTGCTGATCACAGTGCGATTGAAGCGATTGACAGCCTTGCAGACAAATACGCAAAAGTGGGTAAGAAACTGCATTTACGTCATTTAAGCCCTGATTGTATTCAACTTTTACACAATGCGCGTGATTTAGTTGAAGTGAATGTGATTGAAGATCCAAATTATAAAGTGGCTTCAGATAAACTAGCTTAAAAATAAAGCATAGAAAAAGCGAAGGTTGTTGTGGCCTTCGCTTTTTTAATGTCTGAAGAATGCGGTAAGGCTATAAAAAATTAAGATAGGCGGCAGTGCTTTGTTCTCGTGACTATCGGTATAATAAAAATAATTATGAAAGGTAATCTGATATTTTGAATTGGCAATCATTAGTTGATAATCGACAACGCTTTTTCTGGGTTTTGCAAATTGCAGGCTGGATAGGTTATGCGTTAGTTAATTATATCGGCTCAAAAGTCTTTGAAATGCGTGATATTTACGTATTTGTTATTGTATTAAACGCTTATGCAGGCTGTTTAATGACAGTACCTTTACGTTATATGTATCGTAAAGTTTGGAATGCCTCACCTTGGGTATTAATGCTTGTCGTTTTTGGTGCTTCCTATGTCACAGGCACATTATGGGCCGTTGTACAAAAATTCAATTTATGGGAAATCTACCGTCACGGTTACCGTCCAAATGAATGGTTTTATTACTTTCAACAAGGTTTAGATTCGGTTTATATCATTCTTTGTTGGAGTGGTTTGTATTTTGGTATTAAGTATTACCAGCTATTGCAAAGTGAGCGACAAAAGGCCCTCAAAGCAACCACTATGGCTCACGAAGCTCAGCTGAAAATGCTGCGCTATCAACTTAATCCGCACTTTTTATTTAATACCCTAAATGCAATCTCAACCTTAATTTTGGTAAAAGAGAACAAAGATGCAAATTTAATGGTGTCAAAATTGAGTGACTTCTTACGATACACACTCAATACAGACCCAATAAAAAAGGTGCCATTAGAGCAAGAAATTCATGCCCTCATGCTGTACTTAGAAATTGAAAAAGTACGCTTTGATGAACGTTTACAAGTTAATGTAGATGTAAGCGAGCAGGCAAAAGAAGCCTTGGTACCAAGCTTGATCCTCCAACCTATTATCGAAAACTCGATAAAGTATGCGATAGCGCAACTAAATGAAGGTGGTGTGATTGATATTAAAGCACAAGTTTTTGCAAATGAACTATTATTGGAAGTAGGCGATAATGGTCCTGGCACTGAGCTTAAAAATGGCCAACTGGTTAATTCTCAAGGCGTTGGCATAGCTAATACACAGGACCGCTTAAAAACACTTTATGAGAACAACTACTCGTTTGTTCTCTCTGACAATACGCCAAGTGGATTAAAAGTTAATCTGCGCGTTCCGTTTGAAAAGGCTGTTAAGAAATGAGCAAAATTAGAACTTTGATCGTTGATGATGAACCGCTAGCAAGAAAAGGCTTAGCAGTTCGACTTTCTGAGTTTGACGATTTAGAAGTCATTCGTTTATGTAGCAATGGTCAAGAAGCAATTGATGAATGCTTATCGGGCAATATTCAATTGGTTTTCTTAGATATTCAAATGCCAAATATGAACGGTTTTGAAGTTGCAAGAGCACTTAGTGAGAGCGTAAATCCATTACCCGCTATTGTGTTTGTAACGGCTTTTGACCAGTTTGCAGTTAAAGCATTCGAGATTCATGCGTTGGATTATATTCTTAAACCAGTCGATGACAACAGACTAAAACAGGCGGTAGAAAAAGTGCATACCTATTTAAAAACGCAACAAGATAACGCCCATAAGAAAAAACTAGCGAGCTTTGTTGCAGGTATTACAGGCAATAATTGCGAAGAAATTTTAAAGAAGTTAGCAACGGGCGATAGCCTTGCTGACCGTCGTTATCCAGAATCATTAGCTGTAAAAGAGCAGGGTGAGATTGTTCGTGTGCCTGTTATTACAATTCAATGGGTTGATGCGGCTGGTGACTATATGTGCCTTCATTGCCAAGATGGGCAAACGCATATCCTTCGTAAAACAATGAAAGAGCTTGAACAAGAGCTTGATCCACAACTATTTGTGCGAGTTCATCGCAGTGCCATTGTGAATACTAAGCAAATTAGCAAACTTGTAACTCAAGTAAGCGGTGAGTATCTTTTAGTGCTAGATAACGGCCAAGAACTAAAAGTAAGCCGTAGCTATCGCGATAAAGTGAAAGCAGCGCTCGCGAGCTAATAGCTATTCAAAATTTAATAAGTTAAAAACAAAAAAGGCGCAATTATTAATTGCGCCTTTTTTAATGAAAATTCGTAACAGATTAAACAGTTACAATCTTCATAGTGTTTGTTGCACCAATAGTTTCCATTGCATCACCGTGAGTTAAAATCACAGTATCACCTGCTACTAGTGAGCCTTGCTCAACAAGTGTGTTTAATGCATCACGTACCATGCTTTCGTCTTCACACTTCGTTGAATCGAAAAATACAGGATAAACACCACGGTAAAGTGCTGTTTGACCCAGCGTGCTTGGATGACGTGATAATGAATAAATTGGTAAACCAGAGCTGATGCGCGACATCAATTTAGCTGTGCTACCTGATTCAGTTAGAGTCACAATTGCTTTAACAGAATCTAAGTGGTTAGCTGCATACATCGCAGATAATGCAATTGATTCAGCATTTGATGAAAAACGGCTGTCTAAACGATGCTTAGAAACGTGAGTTTCTTTTTGTGATTCAGCACCTAAACAAACGCGAGCCATAGTCGCTACGGTTTCTTCAGGGTAGTCACCAGCGGCTGTTTCAGCAGATAACATAACTGCATCAGTACCATCTAATACGGCGTTTGCTACGTCCATAACCTCTGCACGTGTTGGCATAGGGTTATCGATCATTGATTCCATCATTTGTGTTGCAGTAACAACAGTACGGTTAAGTGAACGAGCACGGCTAATGATAAGCTTTTGTTTACCAACAAGCGCCGCATCACCAATTTCAACACCTAAGTCACCACGCGCAACCATTACAGCGTCAGAAGCAAGTACGATATCATCAATTGCTTCAACAGTTTCAACGGCTTCTGCACGTTCGATTTTTGCTAATAGTTGTGCGTTTGAGCCAGCTGCTTCTGCTAAAGAGCGAACATAACGCATGTCATCACCACTGCGTGGGAATGAAACAGCAATATAATCAACGCCAATCTCAGTGGCAGTGATTAAATCTTCTTTATCTTTATCAGTGAAAGCAGGGGCTGTTAAACCACCACCTAAACGGTTGATACCTTTGTTATTTGAAAGTACGCCACCAACAGTAACAGTCGTGTGAACTAGGTCACCGTCAACGCTATCTACTGTTAATTGAATTAATCCGTCGTTTAATAACAGTAAGTCGCCTGTTTTAACGTCGTTAGGTAGCTCTTTATAGTCGATACCTACTGCATTAACGTCGCCTTGGCCTTTTTCCATTTTCGCATCAAGGGTAAATTTTGCGCCAACTTCTAGGTTTACTTTACCGTCTTTAAACGTTGATACACGAATTTTAGGACCTTGTAAGTCTGCAAGGATAGCAACGTGTTTGCCTAAACGCTTAGCAATGCTGCGTACCGCTTCAGCGCGGTCTTTGTGATCTTGTGCTACGCCATGTGAGAAGTTCAAACGAACCACATTTGCACCTGCACGAATAATTTTTTCTAGGTTGTTATCGCGATCGGTTGCCGGTCCAAGGGTCGCAACAATTTTTGTGCGTCTTAGCATCAAATTCTCCTGTGCGCTCAAATATATTAAGCGAATTGATGGTTATCTATTAAAATGTCGTGCTATAAACCTTTAATATAGGCTTATACATAAGCACAATGTAGAACTCATAAGTAAAAAATGATTGTTTTTACTTATGAGAATCTGGCTCTTTGTATTAATTATAGAGTATACAAAGGGTGAATGACGTTATTATGACACCGGTGTCAGGTAGCGTCAATACACATACCTTTTTAAAGGGTATTATAAAAATCTGGTCCGATGCCTTGGTTATTTTGATATAATGAGGGCAACGTCGCTTCATGATTTCGATGATTTATCTCAAGTTGGCTGTCAAGCTCGCATTTTTGGGCTGCTTGGGTATAATGCGCGCGTAATTATTTTGATTAACTAACCAATAGTTGTTACCGAGGAGGACACTAAATGCAAGTTGCATTAGTAGGGTTAGGCGTTATGGGTAAAAATCTTGCCCTCAACCTGATTGAAAAAGGGCTGACATTAGTAGCTTATGATAAAAACCCAGATGCGGGTGCCGAGTTACTAAGCTGTGCGAAAGCACTAGGTTTGGCAGACCGTTTACATATTGTGTCTGATTTAAATGATATGGTTAGACGCTTAGAGCCGCCTCGTTCGATTCTTCTTTTAGTTCCTGCTGGTGAATTGGTTGATAAAGTATGTACAGAGCTTGCAGAAGCAGGTGTTGACTGTGATGACATTATCGTAGATTGCGGCAACAGTAACTACAAAGATGGCATTAGCCGTAAACTTAAATATCAAAACAAATTTGAATTTGCCACTATGGGTATTTCTGGCGGTGCAGAAGGCGCACGTCACGGTCCTGCAATGATGGCAAGTGGTTCAGAAGGCGGCTGGGAGCGTGTTGAGCCGTGGTTTGAAAAAGTAGCGGCAAGCTACAAAGGTGAGTCGTGTTTTGCACGTGTAGGACAATCTGCAAGTGGTCACTTTGTGAAAATGGTGCATAACGGTATCGAATATGCGTTAATGCAATTAATTGCAGAAATGTATCAACTATTACGTTTAGGTACTAATCGTTCACCAAAAGAAGTGGCTGACATTTTCAATGAATGGTCTGAAGGCACTTTAAATAGCTACTTATTGTCAATTTCAAGCCATATCTTAAGCCTTGAAACGACAGAAGGTGAGCCGCTAGTTGATTTAATCGACAATAAGGTTGGCGCGAAAGGTACAGGTTTATGGACTGCACAAAATGCCTTAGAGCTTGGTATTGCAGTGCCATCACTAGTTGCAGCTGTTCAAGCACGTCACTTAACAAATACTTGTGATACGCATGCTGCTAAAGAAATGACTTACGCTGCTAAAGCAACTGATACCGTTGATTTAGACTTAGCAGAGCTAAAAGATGCATTCACATTGGCAAGTTTACTTGCTTACCGTCAAGGTTTAGCCCTTATTAAAGGTGCGTCTCGTGCCCATCAGTGGAAAGTAGATCTTTCTAAAACGCTACAAACGTGGCGCGCAGGTTGTATCATCCGTGCTGATTACTTAGACAATGTAGCTGAAGGTGTAGAATTTATTGATTCTATGCAGCGTGAATCAGCAGCATTACGTAAGGTAACGGGTGCAGCAGTTGCATCTGGTCTTGCATTCCCAGTGTTAACTGCAACGCAAACTTACATTGCGACGTTAACAACACCAAGTAATGGTCACCTTGTTCAAGCACAACGTGACTACTTCGGTGAGCATGGTATTAAAACTCATAGTGGTGAGATTTGCCATTTAACAGACTTAGTTGAGATTGACGAAAAAGTTCGTTAATTATCAAAAAGCATAAAAAAGGCACCAATTGGTGCCTTTTTTGTATTTACTGTATTAACGACTTAGCTCACCGCGCAGGTTGTCTTGCATCAAGTGACGAATTGTTTCTACTTCAAGCTTTTGACTAAATAAGTAGTGTAACTTGGTCAAACAGGCTTCTAATGTCATATCGTAGCCACTGATCACACCACAATTTAATAAGGCATTACCGGTTGCATAACCGCCCATATTAACTTGGCCTTTTAAGCACTGCGTTAGATTAACAATTACCATACCGCGTTTACTTGCATCATTAAGAATATCTAAGAATGCCGGATCTTGCGGGGCATTACCCACGCCAAAACTTAATAAAACAAGTGCTTTGATGTCGTCATTAACTAAACTTTTAACCACTTTTGGGCTGATCCCAGGATAGAGATAAAGCACACCTATTGGCTGTGGCGTGATATTTGACACCTGTAGTTCATTATCAACGTAAGGGCTTAGTTGCCCTTTAATAAGTTGAATATTAATTCCTGACAGTGCTAATGGTTCAAGGTTCGGTGATGCAAAGGCATCAAAGCCATCAGCATGGGCTTTTGTTGCACGGTTACCACGGAATAATTGGTTATTAAAAAACAGGCTTACTTCAGCAATTGGGTAATTAGCGGCTAAATACATGGCATTAAGTAAGTTTACTTGGCCATCAGAACGAAGTTGCGACAATGGAATTTGTGAGCCTGTCACAATCACAGGTTTTGTTAGGTTTTCGAACATGAAAGACAAAGCAGAAGCTGTGTAGGCCATAGTATCGGTACCATGCAAAACCACAAATCCATCATAGTCTTGGTATTTACTTTTAATATCGTCAGCAATTAATTGCCAGTGGGCAGGGGACATATCTGAAGAATCAATGAGCGGGCAATATTCGTGAATATCAAACAAAGGCATTTCATCACGATTAAACTCTGCATTATTGACCACTGTTTCGGTTAAAAAACCTTCTGCCGGAACATAGCCGCGGCTCGATTTTTTCATACCGATAGTACCACCCGTATAGGCGATATATATACGTTTACGTTTCATAAAAAAAGCCCAGTTAAATAACTGGGCTTAGTATACCTAAAATCGCTTAGCTAAGTAACTTATTGAATTACATTACACACTAAACAACGAGCGTAAACGCCTTGTGGATCGTTGTAATCTTTTAGGTTATCAATTTCACTACTTAACTGATTAATAAGGCTTTGTAAGTTAGCTTGTGTTGCTAGTACTGATTGTGATGAATCAGACTTAGCAAAGAAGCTCTTAACAGCCGCGGTGCCAAAGATATCTTGCAGCATTTGCTCTTGTGGTGTTAATGACTGTTTGATGGTCTTAACATCATAATGATTAAGCTTAGCAAGCTCAGCTGCCGCCTTAATTGCATCTTGCTTATCACCAAGTTTATCAACTAAACCTAGTTCTTTTGCTTGAGTTGCAATCCATACACGGCCTTGGGCAATTTTATCAACTTGCTCAGGGGTCATGTTACGCGCTTCAGCCACTACATTTAAAAAACGTTTGTATGCATTTTCAACGCTCATTTGAATGATATCTGACATCTTCTCATCAAGTGGGCGTGCAATAGAGAAGCCAGCGAGGTCTGTTGTAGCAACGCCATCTGAGTAAATACCTAATTCAGCCATTGTGTTTTCAAATGTCATGAAAGTACCGAATACACCGATTGAACCTGTAATTGTGCTAGGGGCTGCCCAAATTTCATTGGCTGCAGATGCAATCCAGTAACCACCTGATGCTGCCACTGAGCTCATTGAAGCGATAACTGGTTTACCCGCTGCCTTAAGAGCTAATACTTCAGCACGGATAACTTCAGAAGCAAACATACTACCACCACCTGAATCGATGCGTAGTACTACGGCTTTTACTTTGTCGTCAAGACGCGCTTTGCGAAGTAGGGCTGCTGTAGAGTCACCACCAATTTCACCTGCTTTACGCTCGCCATCAACAATGGTGCCTTTCGCAACAACCACAGCTACTTTTTCAGTGATTGGGTTATCGAACTCAACAGGCGGTTTTACCAGCGATAAATACTCACGGAAGCTTACTTGCTTAAAGGTTTTGCCTGTTTCTTCTGCACCAACTAACTCAATAAGCTGTTGGCGAATTTGTTGTGAGGTTTTTAAAGAATCAACCCACTGATTATTTAACGCGTACTGACCCGAGTTACCGTCAACTGCTTGCATTTTTGCAAGGTAAACATCCATATCTTCATCGAAATTACTTTCATCGAATGGACGGCTTGCAGCAACGTCAGTTTTATACTCGTTCCAAAGTGCAGTTAACCAAACGCTATTCGCTTCTTTTGCCGCATCTGACATGTCATTACGAATAAATGGCTCAACCGCTGACTTGTAAGTACCCACACGGAAAATATGTTGAGTCACTTTTAACTTTTCAAGCGCATCTTTGAAATAAAGCGGGAACATACCGTAGCCTTCAATGCTTACACCACCATAAGGGTGCATAGACACTTCATTAGCGTGGGCTGCAATATAGTATTGAGCTTGTGTATAGTAATAGCCCGTTGCAATAACTTGCTTGCCTGCCTCTTTAAAGGCATCAATAGCTTTAGTTATTTGTTTTAGCTTATTGATGTGTGCACTTGGCATTTTTTGTAGATCAAGAAGCATTACACTGATGCGATCATCTTTAGTTGCTTGGTTGATCACTTCAACAACATCATCAAGAAGAATTTCTGATGGTGCTTCTTTACCCATAGTTGCATCGTTGATTGCTGCTTCTACAGGATCAACATACGTTTTTTCTTCAACAATAGGGCCATTTAAGTTTAGGCGTAGCACGGTTCCGTCTGCTACTTTTACTTGGTCTTCTTCACCTGTGATGGCAACAAAGAAGAGTATTACTAGTAATAGAAATAATATGTTTAGGACCAAACGGCGGGAGAAATTAATCCCGGTCCAAATGCCTTTAAATATCTTTGCTAGCAAAATAAATCCTTAATTCAGTACAGCTTAGTAGTGATCTCATCTTAGCTTAGAATAACTTTAAATTTAACTGTTAAATAGTAACAGAGTGTTTAAAACGACAATTTGCTACAGAATAATTACCGGTGAAAAGTTGATTATTCTAAGTTATTGCCGCAGAATCTATTTCAAATAGAGGTTCGACCAGTTAACGGGGCACACAATGTTAGAACAAAAATTACAATTACCGCATACCGAACTTCGTAATCGTTTGGTTATGGGCTCAATGCATACCGGCTTAGAAGAAGGCTGGCATAACCGTAAACGCTTACGTGCATTCTACGAAGCACGTGCCAAAGGCGGCACGGGTTTAATCATTACAGGTGGTTATAGCCCAAATATTCGTGGCAAGCTATCTCCGTTCGCATCAACATTTAACTCATTTTATGATGTGATCAAACACAAAGCATATACTGATGCAGTGCATCAGCATGGCGGAAAAATTTGCTTACAATTATTGCATGCAGGTCGCTATGCTTATCATCCATTCAATCAAGCGCCAAGCTCAATTCAGGCACCTATTAATCCGTATAAACCTAAAGAAATGTCGTTAGGTTCAATTAAAAAAACCATCAAAGACTTTGCTAACTCTGCAAAATTGGCTGAAAAAGCAGGTTATGACGGTGTTGAAATCATGGGTTCTGAAGGTTATTTGATTAATGAATTCATGGCTAACCACACTAATAAAAGAACAGACAACTATGGCGGTAGTTTAGAAAACCGCATGCGCTTGGCGGTAGATATTGTTAAAGCTGTACGCGCTAAAGTAAGTCAAAAGTTTATTATTGTATTTCGTTTGTCTGTTATGGATTTAATTCCTAATGGATCAACACCTGATGAAGTAAAACAACAAGCCCTAGCACTTGAACAAGCAGGCGTTGATATCTTTAACACCGGTATTGGTTGGCACGAAGCTCGTGTACCAACGATTGCCAGTATGGTACCACCAGGTGCATTTAAAGAAGCATCAAAACGCTTGAAAGAAACGGTGTCTGTGCCTGTTATCGCGGTCAACCGTATTAATACTCCAGAAATTGCCAATGGAATTTTAGAAGCAGGCGAGTCTGATTTAATTTCGATGGCACGTCCTTTATTAGCAGATCCAGAGTTCTTCAATAAATACGTTAATAATAAGTCTGAGCAAATTAATATTTGTATTGGTTGTAATCAGGGCTGTTTAGATCATGTGTTTAAAAATAAACGTGCAACCTGTTTGGTTAACCCACAAGCGGCTTTTGAGTTAGATTACAGCCTTGAAAAAGCACCATCTTCTCGATTAGTACTGGTTGTAGGGGCAGGCCCTGCTGGCCTTGCTGCAAGTTGTTACTTAGCAGCGAAAGGTCACAAAGTGACTTTAATTGAACGTAAAGAACAAATGGGTGGCCAATTTAATTTAGCCATGCAAGTGCCGGGTAAAGAAGACTTTAACCATACCCTTAACTACTTTACTAATGAATTAAAGCGTTTAAATGTCGATTTACAGCTCGGTACTGAGTTTACTGACAATATGATCAATCAATACGATGATGTGGTGTTTGCAACAGGCGTACGTCCGCGTGAAGCCAAAATAGAATGCAGTGATGGCAAACGTGTATTCGCTTATGATGAAGTAATTCGTGGTGAAGTAGAACTAGGCGAGAAAATTGCGATTCTAGGTGCCGGTGGTATCGGTTTTGATATGGTTGCCTTTTTAAGTGAACACAAAGGCCAAACAATTGAGCAATTCAAAACTCAATGGGGTATTGAATGCGAAGCTGCGCCTGAAAAAGACAATCGCCAAATTTACATGCTTAAGCGAAGTGCAGGGCGCTTTGGTAGTGAACTGGGTAAAACAACGGGGTGGATCCATCGTCAAGTTGCTAAACAACACGGTGTTAAACAAATCGCTGAGTGTCAGTATCTAAGCTTTGATAAGCAAGGTTTGAAAATTACTGTAAAAGGTGAAGAGCAAATCCTCGATGTTGATACTGTGATTGCCTGTATTGGTCAGGTGTCAAATACTGAAACGTTCGATAATCAAACCGAAAACGCTAAAGTACACGTTATTGGTGGCGCAAAACTAGCTGCTGCTATTGATGCTAAACGTGCGATTTTTGAAGCGCTACAAGTTGCTCGTAAAATTTAATTGAAAGTAAACTAGAAAACGTGCGGTCTGTGTGATTAATCTATTTAGTCACGAGACCGCTATGTTGAACACACACCTAATACCCCTTTACCATCGCATTTTAAATAAACTGCAGTTTTTAGATGGGCTCCCGAGTCTATTAATTCGCTTAATTTTAGCACCAGTGATGATCATTGCCGGCTTTAATAAACTAGCTTTAAGCGGTGATGTAACTCATTTTTATCAATACTTTTTAGCATCAGATGATATTGTTGCTTGGTTTGGAAATAGTGACTGGGGTTTAGGCCTACCTATGCCCTCTGTATTAGCCTTTTTAGCTGCATGGACTGAGTTTTTAGGGGGGATCTTTATATTATTGGGTTTATTTACTCGTTTAACAGCTATTCCTTTGATGATCACCATGCTGGTTGCAGCGACAACAGTACATGCCAGTAATGGCTGGTTTGCTGTAACACCCACAGATGCCAGTACCAGCCCTGCGAGAGTACTGAATTGGCTAGCAATACCAGGAAGTGAAGCCAGTTTAGTCAATTCCAATGAAGCCAGTGAGCGATTAACCAAAATGCGCGAGTTGCTAGAAACGCATGGTTATACAGAGTACCTCTATGCGAAAGGAAAACCTGTGATTTTAAATAATGGTATTGAGTTTTCCGCAATATACTTTGTTATGCTCTTAAGTTTATTTTTTGTAGGGGGCGGTCGTTACGTTAGTTTAGATTATTGGTTAACTAGAAAAGCATCGAATAGCTTTATTGCTATTAAAGATAAATGATAAGCTTGGGTTTTCTGCCCCGATTATTCAGGGGCATCGTACTTAAGCATTTACGGAATATTCATGGACGCTTTAACGCTATTACAAACTCGACAATCAGATCCTCGCCTTGCCGCACCAGGACCAACTGCAGAACAACTTGAAATTATTAAGCGAGCGGCCATAAAAGTGCCTGATCATGGCTGTATTGCGCCTTGGCGGTTTATTGTGGTTGAAGGCGACGCACGTAATAAATTAGGAGATATCTACCATCAAGCCGCTGTTGCTGAAAACCAAGATGATAGAACCATTGAGCGCGCTAAAGAGCTACCGCTGCGTTCGCCTATGATGATCATTGCCATTGCTGATGTAACTGAAAACCCAAAAGTGCCACGTATTGAACAAGTACAAAGTGCAGGCTGCGCTGTACTTGCAATGCAACAAGCGGCCTTTGCTCAAGGTTTAGGGGGCATTTGGCGTACAGGTTATTTTGCACAGAGCCCAGCTGTTAAAGCGGCACTTGGTTGTAAAGAAGATGATGAGATTGTTGGCTACCTATATTTAGGTACGCCAGAAGTAGACATTAAAAAACCAATCAGACACAAGCCAGAGACATTTTTTGAGAATTTATAAATATTAGGAACTTTTTTGCAGTTAAGCAGTCAGACACTATTAAGCTTACTTATGTTAGTTTTTTTAGATTTAGCTTAGCTGTAAGAAGCGCACGGATGCAAAAAACGAAATAATTCTTCTTCAGTGTGTTTTTTAATCGGTTATTTTTTGTTAACGTATGGATAGTCTTAAAAAAATAACGATAAAGAAGACGAGAACGATGGGAAACTTATTTTTACGTGAAAAAGAAAATTGGTTCGCTTGGTCAATTTGGGGCTTAGTTGGCGCCGTGGTCACTTTTTTTGTTGCCATGTCTACGAAGCAACCTCATTACCTTGGCTTGTCTGCTGTAGTGGTATTACTCCTACTGACTTGGTGGATGCAAAGCACTAAACGTTTCGATTTCGGCCGCGCTTTTAAAATTTGTTGCTACGTTTTAACGATCACCTGCTTACCAGCCTTTGCATTAGTCATTATACCTAGCTATAACCTCAATAAAATTGACGTAATAGTGCAGGGTTCAGGCTTTGCAATTGTTAGTTTAATTGTTTGTTTAGTTTGCTCTTTAATCGCAAAGCGCCCTAAGCAGTACTATTAAAATTACTTTTTTAAAGTTTTTTACATTTAAGGCTTTACAACGAACGCAGTAAACACTATTATGCGCGCCGTACGGAGAGATGGCAGAGTGGTCGAATGCACCGGTCTTGAAAACCGGCAGGGGTTTGTAGCCCCTCTAGGGTTCAAATCCCTATCTCTCCACCATTATTTAGAAAAACCGCCTTCAGGGCGGTTTTTTGCTATCTGGAGAAAAGTAATGTCAGCAAGCGAGTCTTCTTCTACACTAATGCGCATTGTTAAACATGTTCTGCTTTGGTGTATCTTTTCTTATTTTTATCACAGCGGGATCAATGTACTTGTAGCTATGGCCCATGATGCGCAGCCTGATTACGGGCTAATATCTTCAATCGCTTATGGTATTGGCTTTAATGTGTTAGTAGGGCACCTTATTGGCAAATACGACAAGCATTGGCCTGTCATTGCTGCATGTGTGATTTCGACTGTGGGTCTTATTGCCGTGCCTTTAGTTATGTTAGGCAAAGATGGTTTAATGAGCGGCTTTTTTATTGCTTCGATGATCGCTACATTACCTGTTGCGACATTTGTAATTGATAAAATAAAGCAGCGAATTAGTGCAAACACTGAGCAAACGCAGTAAAACTAGGCGATATTCGTTGTTTTTTTATGTTAGTATGAGCACGTCTTTTAACTAAATAAACGTGAATTAAAACATGTCAGATAATTTTACAACAGACGCTGAAAAAGCAAGTTACGGTATTGGTTTACAAATGGGTGAGCAATTAAAAGCGAATCCATTCGAAGGTTTAAACTTAAATTCTGTATTTGAAGGTATGAAAGACGCATACACTGGTAACGATTTCCAAGTTGAAATCCCAGCAATTCAAGCAGCTTTTGAGAAAATCAACGCTGAGATCCAAGCTCGTCGTGAAGAAGAAGCTAAAGTTCTTGCAGCTGAAGGTATTGCATTCTTAGAAGAAAATGCAAAACGTCCTGAAGTAACAGTAACTGAATCAGGTCTTCAATACGAAGTACTTACTGCAGGCGACGGTGAAAAACCAACTGCAGATTCAACAATCCGTGCACACTACCACGGTACACTAATCAACGGTACAGTATTTGATAGCTCATACGAGCGTGGTCAACCAGCTGAATTCCCAGTTGGCGGTGTAATCAAAGGTTGGACTGAAGCAGTACAAATGATGGGTACTGGTTCTAAGTGGCGCTTATACGTACCACACGAACTTGCTTACGGTGAGCGCGGTGCTGGTGCAGCAATCGCTCCTTTCTCAACGCTAATCTTTGACGTTGAGCTATTAGAAATCATCTAATCGATTTCAAATAGACATAAAAAAACCTGCTTAAAGCAGGTTTTTTTATGTCTGAAACAAATAGCTAATTAGCTATTTGATTCAGCGTATTCTTTACACGCAGCAGTGTCTTCACATTCACCATATAGGTAAAGAGAGTGGTTAGTCAGTTTAATACCATTCCCTGTTGCGATTTCTTCTTGACGACGTTCAATAGTATCGTCTTCAAACTCAACAACCTTACCACATTTTAGGCACACTAAGTGGTCATGGTGAGTGCTACCTGATAATTCAAATACTGACTTGCCGCCTTCGAAGTGGTGGCGAGATACAATACCTGCATCATCAAATTGGTTAAGAACACGGTAGACAGTTGCAAGACCAATCTCTTCGCCTTTGTCTAAAAGAATTTTATAGACATCTTCAGCGCTGATGTGTTGGTTGTCTGGAGATTGCAGAATCTCTAAAATTTTAATACGCGGCAGAGTTACTTTTAACCCTGCTTTTTTTAATTCCAAGTTGTGATCAGTCATTCAATCTGTCTCAATTTTATTTAGTTATACTAGGCATCATCAAGATGCACACGACACATTAGCAACTATTAGAATAACGTGCCTAGTTACTAAGTGCAAAGAACAATTCGTCTATTTGCCGATTTTTCAAACAAAAATGAACTGGTTGTGCATCTTTACATCAGCTAGTAAATGCGAGTAGTACTTGTTATTAATCAGCAAGTTCCGCTAAACACATTTCGTCATAAACCTGAGCACACCAGTCTTTAACACGCTTTTCAGTAAGCTCTGGTTGACGGTCTTCATCAATACCAAGGCCAACAAAATTGCTGTCATCTACTAGTGCTTTTGAAGCTTCAAAGTCGTAGCCTTCAGTTGACCAATGACCCACTACGATTGCGCCACGCTCAGTAACGATATCGTTGATCATGCCCATTGCATCTAAGAAGTATTCTGCATAGTCTTCTTGGTCACCGCAGCCGAAAATAGCAACAAGTTTACCTTCGAAGTCAACTTCTTCTAATTCAGGGAAGAAATCATCCCAGTCACATTGAGCTTCACCGTAGTACCAAGTTGGAATACCGAATAACAATAAATCGAATTCAGCAATCTCTTCTTTAGAACTTTTTGCAATGTCGTGAACCGCTACAAGCTTTTTACCTAATTCTTTTTGAATCATTTTAGCTACGTGTTCAGTATTGCCTGTGTCACTTCCGAAAAAAATACCTACGCTTGACATGGATTTAAAACCTTCTATCTATCAATAGCCAATCTTTCTTGTAAAATTGTTTCAATCAACGCGCTACGGCTAATATTCTGCGCATCTGCCATATCGCTTAATGCTTGATATAACTGTGATGAAACCTTAAATTCTACACGCTTTAAACCACGTGCTTTATCTCGCTTTATTTGATTACGTTTATTTACTTTTAATTGCATATCGCGAGGTAGGGGATTTGTTTTCGGCCTACCTGGACGCTTTTCGTATTCAAATAAATCGGGTGTTGTTCTATCTGTTTCTGACTTTGCCATGTCTAGCCCACACCTGCGCCTTGCCAGAAGACTTGAATAAGTCCTTTCGCTATAAACCCAGAACAGCCTAAAAATAGCACTAACCAAACGATGTATCGGCCAAATCGTGGTACATCACCTTTTTTAAGGACGTCTTGAATTGCCATTCCAATAAAAAAGAAAATACCGGCTAAGCCAAAATACAACCCTAAGGTATCAAATTCGTTAATTAACTGACTGACCATCAACGTATAAACCTTTAAATTAAACGGCGCGTACTATAGCACACAAATTTGTAATAATTTAGTGCGCACGATCAAAAACAGCGAATTTTATCAGCCCAATTAATGAGCTAAAAAATCGCTGATTGCTTTATTTACAGCAAGTGGTTTTTGGGCATGTAGCCAGTGACCAGCACCATGAATAATTTTTGCTTTTGCATTAGGGAATAACGCCATAATAGCAGGGCGGTGTTCTGCTAAAATGTAGTCAGAATCATTACCTTTAATGAATAAAGTATCACATAAACAAGAATCATTTTCACTAACTTGCGCTAAAATATTTTCATATTGCTGGTATAAAACAGCTAAATTAAAGCGCCATTGATATTGACCTTCATCATTTTTAGCAAAGCTTTTTAATAAAAACTGACGTACGCCCATTTCATCAATGTGCTTGGCAAGTATTTCATCAGCCGCTTTTCTATCTGTGATATTAGACTGTGCAACTTCGTTTAGGCCTGCAAAAATAGCGCTGTGACGCGGGTTATTAGCAACAGGAGAAATATCTAACACTACAAGCTTATCGATAAGCTCTGGGTGATTAAGTGCTAATTGCATGGCCACTTTGCCACCCATTGAATGACCTATAATGTGAGCTTTACTAATATTTAGATGTTCAAGTAACTCACTGACATCTTTAGCCATAGCGTGATAATTCATGGTATCGCTATGGAATGATTTACCGTGGTTACGTAAATCAATATTCGTTACACGATAATTTTCAGCTAATGCTTTTGCGATTACATTGAGGTTTTCAAGTGAGCCAAACAAACCGTGGATCAATACAACGTCTGAACCTTGACCCATTTGTTGGTAGTTTAATAGCATTTTCAACTCCTAATTTTAATGGCAGTATTTTGCCTAGTGAAATTACAAAATGCAAAACATAGAGAATTGCTGCGAGCTTAGGTATAATCATTGAGAACTTTTAAAATGTGACCCGTAAAGACAGGAATAACATGAAAAAAATCGACATAGACGACGAGTTATATCAATACATTGCAAGCAACACGCAAAGTATTGGTGAAAGTGCATCAACCATTTTGCGTCGTTTATTAAACCTCTCTGATGGCGCCAATGCCCCAGTTGAAACAACTACTAAAACTGAACAAGAAACCCCAGTTGTTGAAGTACAAGATCAAGCAGAACAAGAATCAAGCCCTGAACCAAGCGATGAAAATGTTGAAGAGGCTGCACAAACTGTCACAGCATCGACACAAGTGAAAGGTAATGTGTTTAATGTATTAAACAAAGAAGAGCTGGCAATGCAAAAAGGTGTTGTTGGTCGATTCTTATTTATACTAGCTGCTTTATATAGAACGCATAAAAAAGATTTTGCTAACGTGCTTGAAATTAAAGGCCGTGACCGTGTTTATTTTGCCACTAGCAAAGAAGCACTTCTGGAAAGCGGTAGCAGCATGAATCCAAAAAATATCACTGATACTGAGTATTGGGTGATGACAAATTCAAATACAACCAGAAAAAAAATGATGCTTCACGAAGTAGCACTGTGCTTAGGCTACAGCGCAGATGAAGCAGAAAAAATTCGTGATTACTTATAATCCATAAGGAAATAATATGGCGATTCATCCAGATGCAGGTAAACCTGCACCGCAATCAAGCTTAGTGAATGTACCAAAACTGATCTCGGCTTATTACTTAAATGAACCTGACCTAGAACAAAACCCAGAGCATTGTGTTGCTTTTGGTACGTCTGGCCATCGTGGTTGTTCGTTCGATGTAAAATTTAATGAATCGCATATTTTAGCGATCACTCAAGCAATTTGTGATTACCGTAAAGAAAACAATATTTTTGGTCCACTTTTCTTAGGTAAAGATACACATGCATTGAGTGAAGCGGCTTTTAACTCTGCTATTGAAGTACTCGTTGCAAACGAAGTGCAAGTCATTGCACAAGAAAATGACGATTACACGCCAACGCCGGTAATTAGTCATGCTGTTGTTTGCCATAACAAAGAAAACCCAAATGAACTTGCTGATGGTATTGTGGTAACTCCTTCACATAATCCGCCAGAAGACGGTGGTTTTAAATATAACCCGCCAAATGGCGGCCCTGCAGATACTGATGTTACTAAGTGGATTGAAGACAGAGCAAATCAATTACTTTTAGAAGACTTAGTTGAAGTAGAGTTATTTCCATTTGCTAAAGCATCACGTTCTGGTTTTATTAAGTACCAAGACTTAATTACCCCTTATGTTGATGACTTAGTTAATATCGTTAATCTAAAAGCAATTAGCGATGCGAAAATCAAAATTGGTGTGGATCCGCTTGGTGGCTCTGGTATCAACTTTTGGCCAGTCATTGCAGAAAAATATAATTTAGACTTAACGGTCGTAAATGAGTCTGTTGATCCAACATTTTCGTTCATGCCTTTAGATAAAGACGGCAAAATCCGTATGGATTGTTCATCACCTTATGCAATGACAAACCTTATTGCATTAAAAGATGACTATGATATCGGTATTGGTAACGACCCTGACTATGACCGCCATGGTATTGTTACACCTGACGGCTTAATGAATCCAAATCACTTTTTAGCAGTTGCAATTGACTACTTATTAAATAACCGCGAATGGTCAAAAGACGTCGCAATTGGTAAAACGCTGGTATCAAGCGGCATGATTGATAAAGTAGTTACACGTAATAACCGTGAAGTAAAAGAAGTACCGGTAGGCTTTAAATGGTTTGTTGAAGGCTTAAGCAAAGGTACCCTTGCTTTTGGTGGTGAAGAAAGTGCAGGGGCGTCATTCTTACGCTTTGATGGTACAGTTTGGAACACTGATAAAGATGGTTTCATCTTAGGTCTACTTGCTGCAGAGATTTTAGCCGTAACGGGTAAAACACCTTCACAGCTTTATAAAGAACTTGAACAAGAGTTCTGTGCGCCTATTTATAAACGTATTGATGCGCCAGCTAGTGCAGAACAAAAATCACGTTTAAAAGCGTTATCAGCTGATGATGTTACTGCAAGTACATTAGCGGGTGATGCCATTACGCAAAAACTAACCCATGCCCCTGGTAATAACGCTGCTATCGGCGGTTTAAAGGTTGTTACTGAAAACGGTTGGTTTGCTGCACGTCCATCGGGCACTGAAGATATTTATAAAATTTACCTTGAATCATTCAAAGGTGAAGAACATCTAGCATTATTAGAAAAAGAAGCGAAAAAGCTGGTTGATTCAGTAATTAGCTAATTCCTTTTTTACCTATTAAAACGGCTGAGATTCTCAGCCGTTTTTGTATTCTACTCTCACGCATTTTTAGGATAGAACAATGAGCTATTCAACTCCTTCATATCTCGAAGAATTAAAAAGTACCGGCGACTTTTTAACCCTGACTCGCAACAATGAGTTTTCACTCGAATCTTGTACATTTACCCTTGCAAATGGTACTGATGTCACTGTTCACGACACGGGTATCATTGAGTTTCAACCTGCGCAGCAAACAAACAAAGATATTGTTCTTTCAAGTGCGGTACATGGTAACGAAACTGCGCCAATTGAAATCTGCGATCAATTAATCAAGTCAATCGTTACAGAACAACTTACCTTGAAGCAGCGTGTACTGTTTATTTATGGCAATCCTAAATCTATTAATATCGGTAAGCGTTTTGTAGATGAAAACTTAAACCGTTTGTTTAATGGTCATCATACTGTTGAAGGCATTGCTTCTAACCCTGAGCGAGTTCGTGCAAAGCTACTTGAAGATGTTGTTTCTGATTTCTTTTCTAGAGGCAACCAGGACAGTGAGCGTTTTCATTATGATCTTCACACTGCAATTCGTGGCTCTAAAAATGAAAAGTTCGCAGTCTATCCTTTCTTACATGGTAAACCGTGGAAAAAATCACAACTGCAATTTTTACTTAGCTGTGGCGTAAACACGGTACTAATGATGAAATCAGCGGCAACTACCTTCAGTTACTACTCGTCGTATGTACATGGAGCTGACTCATTTACGGTAGAACTTGGCCAAGTAAAACCATTTGGCGAAAACGACATGTCGCGATTTGAGAAAACCAAAAAAACCTTAACTGCATTAATTAGTCAAGAATCTGTAGAATATAAAGAATTCAATGCAGAGGATTTCGAGTTGTTTTCAGTATATAGAACAATAAACCGTACTTGCGAAGACTTTAGTTTTCCATTTGCTGATGATGTAGAAAATTTCACCGGTTTCGCAAAGGGCGAATTAATGGCAACTGATGGTCAGACCAGATATGAAGCGGAAGTAGACGGTGAAGCTATTATCTTCCCAAACGCTGATGTAGCCTTAGGTCAGCGCGCTTTGCTTACTGTTATTCCAATGCAAGTTGATAGCAACTTTATTTAAAATCTCTGCATTAACACCCATCTAAATTTAGTTAACTATATGACTCTAAAGAATTTATCTTGTTGTATAGTTAACTTTCCATGCGTTTTTAGCCATTTGTCATCTATTCGTCTATGATTAGTTGAATAACAACTTACGTTAACGTAAAGTGACGGCAGTTTAATTTAATTAGATTGAATATTGCGCAAACTTTATCCTTACAGCTCATGCTGATAAAAATATAATTAAGGGCAGTAGCGTAGGTTTCTGACAACGAAAGAAGGTAGGTTATGAGTAATCCAAATAACGTATCGCTAAACATTAATCATGAACTGTCATTTATTGACGGTCACGCATTAACGATCCCTACATTAAGTATTCTTAATGAGGAAGGCGACATCTACGAAGGTGCAACCGCACCTGATATCGACAAAGCAACGGCAATCCGTCTATATGAAACAATGCGTTTTATTAGAGCACTTGATGAGCGTATGCAAGCAGCACAGCGTCAAGGCCGTGTTAGCTTTTATATGCAATGTCTAGGCGAAGAAGCGGCTGTAACAGCATCAGCTGCAGCGCTTGATCAAAACGACATGATCATGGCCCAATACCGTGAGCAAGCAGCTTTACGTTATCGTGGTTTTAGCCTTGACCAATTCATGAATCAAATGTTCTCAAATGAAAAAGATTTGGGTAAAGGTCGCCAAATGCCAATTCACTATGGCTCACGCGAACTTAACTACATGACTATTTCATCACCGCTTGGTACACAAATTCCGCAAGCAACAGGTTATGCATATGGCCAAAAAGTTCGTCATATTGATGTCCAAACAGGTGAGTTAAACAGCACTATCGATAACATCACTATTTGTTACTTTGGTGAAGGCGCTGCATCTGAAGGTGATTTCCATGCTGGTTTAAATATGGCCGCAGTTCACGAAGCACCGGTTATTTTCTTTGCTCGTAACAATGGTTATGCGATTTCTACACCTGCGGATGAACAGTTTAAAGGTGATGGTATTGCATCACGTGGTGTTGGTTACGGCATTAAAACAATTCGTGTTGATGGTGCTGATGCACTTGCTGTTTATGCAGCAACAAAAAAAGCCCGTGAAATTGCGACTACCAAAGGTGAACCTGTTTTAATTGAATCGATTGCCTATCGTTTAGGCGCTCACTCAACCAGTGACGACCCAAGCGGTTACCGTACAAAAGATGAAGAAGCAAAACATAAAGGCTGTCCAATCGAGCGTTTCCGTAAGTGGTTATTAAAACAAGGCTGGTTAGACGAAGCGCAAGACGCGAAAGACAAAGAAACAATTCGTGAAGAAATTTTAGCGGCTCTTAAACGCGCTGAAAAAGTTGAAAAGCCAGCATTAGAAGACCTTATTTCTGATGTTTACGATAAGCCAATCCCATCACTGCAAAAACAATATGAAGAACTAAAAGAGCACATTTTGCAGCATCCTGATGCTTATCCAACAACTGCAGGGAGATTAAAGTAATGGCTAAAATGAACATGCTTCATGCAATTAACTCTGCCCTTGATATCACCATGGCAGAGCATCCAAATGCATGTATTTTCGGTGAAGACGTTGGTTATTTTGGTGGTGTATTCCGTGCTACATCTGGCTTACAAGAAAAATATGGTAAGCATCGTGTGTTCAATACACCGTTAACTGAGCAAGGTATTTTAGGTTTTGCTAATGGTTTAGCGGCGTTTGGTGCCCCTGCATTAGCTGAAATTCAGTTTGCAGATTATATTTTCCCTGCATTTGACCAAATCGTGAATGAATCAGCTAAGTTCCGTTACCGTAGTGGTAATGAATTTAATGTTGGTAATCTAACAATCCGTACTCCATACGGTGGTGGTATTGCAGGTGGTTTATATCACTCACAATCACCAGAAGCTTATTTTGCTCACACACCGGGTTTAAAGTTGGTTGTGCCACGTAACCCATACCAAGCAAAAGGTTTGCTTCGTGCATCGATTAAAGATGATAACCCTGTTATTTTCTTTGAGCCGAAACGTTTATACCGTGCATCAACAGGTGAAGTTCCAGAAGAAGATTACAGCATCGAGCTTGGCAAAGCTGAGATCGTGCAAGAAGGCACTGATGTCACTGTACTTGCTTGGGGTGCTCAGATGGAAATCATCGAAGACGCCGCTAAAAAAGCTGCAGAGCAAGGTATTAGCTGTGAAGTGATCGACTTACGTACCATTTTACCATGGGATGTTGAGACCATTGCTAAATCAGTGACTAAAACAGGTCGTTTAGTGGTAAGCCACGAGGCACCAATCACGAATGGTTTTGGTGCAGAAATCGTTGCAACAATTCAACAAGAGTGTTTCTTACACCTTGAATCGCCAATTGCTCGCGTGTGTGGCTTAGATACGCCATACCCATTAGCACTTGAAAAAGAATATGTGCCGGATGCACTTAAAGTGCTTGCTGCGATTAAGCAATCAGTAGAGTTTTAGGAGTCAGTATGTCTAAAGATTTTATCTTGCCAGATATCGGCGAAGGCATCGTAGAGTGTGAAATTGTTGAATGGTTAGTTGCAGAAGGCGATTCTGTAAAAGAAGATCAGCCTATTTGTGATGTTATGACCGACAAGGCGCTTGTGCAAATTCCTGCTGTTCATGATGGTGTGATCAGTAAGCTCTATTATGCAAAAGGGGATATTGCGAAAGTACATGCACCATTATTTGCAATGGATGTTGATGGCGAAGCACCAACACAAAGCGAAGAAGCGCAAGCTCCTGCAACTCCAACTGAAGCATCATCTGAGGCGGGTGAGCACTTAGAAGATTTCATTTTACCCGATATCGGTGAAGGTATCGTTGAGTGTGAAATCGTTGAGTGGTTAGTGAGTGAAGGCGATGAAATCGTAGAAGACCAAGCTGTGTGTGATGTAATGACAGACAAAGCATTGGTGCAAATTCCGGCTAAATACACAGGTAAAGTTGAAAAGCTTTATTATCAAAAAGGTGATATTGCAGCGGTTCACAGCCCATTATTCCAAATGAGCATTGCAGGCCAAAGTGCAGAGCCAGATGTAAGTTCTGCGGTAGTTAAAGCACAAACAAATGCAGCAACTAAACCAGCACAGAAACCTGCGGCTTCAGCAAACTCTAGCAAACAACTTAATAAGAAAGCAGTTGCTTCACCTGCTGTTCGTCGTAAAGCCCGTGAACTTGATGTTGATTTAACGCAAGTACCAGGCTCTGGTAAAAATGGCCGTATTTATAAACAAGATATCGAAGATTTCTTGAATGAAACACCAAGCCAAACAGCATCACAACAAGCTGCGCCAAAAGCGGCAGAGCCTGTCTCAACTGTGGCGTCTTCTGGTGGTAATCGCGTAGAGCCTATTAAAGGCATTAAAGCGGCAATGGCTAAGCAGATGGTTGCTTCAGTTTCGACAATTCCTCACTTTACTTTCTGTGATGAAATTGACCTAACTAAACTGATTGCAATGCGCAGTGAGCTTAAAGAGCAGTATAAGCAACAGGGCGTTAAGCTCACTATGATGCCGTTCTTTATCAAAGCACTGTCGCTAGCGATTAAGCAATTCCCAGTACTAAACTCGCAAGTAAATGATGATTGCAGCGAGCTAACTTACTTTGATGACCATAACATCGGTATGGCGGTTGATTCTAAGATTGGTTTACTCGTACCAAATATTAAATCGTGCCAGTCAAAGAGCATCGTAGATGTTGCAAACGAAGTGACCCGCTTAACTGAAGCTGCACGTGATGGTCGTGTTTCACCGGATGATTTGAAAGGCGGCACTATTAGCATTTCTAACATCGGTGCGATTGGCGGCACAATTGCAACCCCGATCATCAATAAACCTGAAGTAGCGATTGTTGCTTTAGGTAAACTGCAGCATTTACCTCGCTTTGATGCACAAGGCAATGTTGTTTCAGCTGCTATTATGCAAGTAAGCTGGTCTGGAGACCACCGAGTTATTGATGGCGGTACAATTGCCCGCTTCAATAACTTATGGAAGTCTTACTTAGAAGACCCTGCGAAAATGATGATGGCGATGAGCTAACATTAGTAAGTATTAAAAAACCAGCCTCGGCTGGTTTTTTTAATTGTAAATATTGTCTTTGCTATATGCTGTAAAAATACAATCCATAACCGAGTAACAGCGCTGGAATTGTTGAATACACCGTCGCGATTAAGGCCGCTTTTGGCGCTAATGCAATAGCTGGGAATAGGGCATCGCCGTCATTTGAAATTGCATTAGCTGCCATCGCACTAAATGGAATAATACCTTGAATATAGAGTGTCATTACAACGATTTGTGGTCCGCAGCCAGGTAATAAGCCAATAGCCACAGCCACCAGCGGTGCAAGATAAGCATACTCAGAAAACCAGGCTGTTAAATCAACACCGACTAGGTTAACGAGAATTTCAAACAGCATAAAACTGGCAACAACCCAGGCAGTAACAAAGTGCGTGTCCATTAACACTTTCGTTAGTTTTGAGGGAGGTGTGCAAGGCGCTTCTTCACTGGTTACTTGCTTATAACTGCTGCCTTTAGAAGACAGCGACCACACAACCACGGTTAATAGCGCCATGATCGAGCCAAACAGGGTGACGCCAGTATTAACGCTTTGACTAAATTCGCTAAGGTCAGAATTGGTAGCAATAACAAAAGCAATAATCAAGCTTGGTACTAGGGTAAATTTCCAAATAGGGCGGCTAAATTTCAAAGCCTTTGGTTGGCATTGAGGCTGCTCGTAGTATTCACCTGCTTCGTCAGGTTGAAATTGATTGGGGCTATGAAATGTATTAACTATCTGACCGCTAATAATACCTACAGCAACACCGATTAACATCATTAATAAACCATCAAGCGGGCGGGTTGCTAATAGTAAAAAGGCGGCATCGCCCATGGTTGCGGTTAAGACAGCAACAACAGAGCCAAAGCTAGCCTGCTTTTTAGTAAATTGGGTAACCACAATAATGGCACCCCCACAGCCAGGTAAAGCACCTAAAATAGACGCAAAGCTCACCTCTAGAATGCCTGATTTAGCACGTAAATAGCTAAGCTGTAATTGAGGAAGTCGATCAATAAGGTAGTAATAGATTAATAAGGTGGCTGCAACAAATACAGATACTTGAAAAAAAGCATCACTAAGCGCTTGTAGGGTGAATTCTCGGCTTGCAGGTACCGCTAAAGAAATCAGTAATAAAAGGGGTAAAATTAAGCGTTTATTGTCCGTAATGTAACACCTCGCTTTATTAGGAATAAACCTCGTTTGTGTTAGTGAGAGCATACAGTGCAACCTAAAAATTAATCAGGTTACACTGTATTACGATCTTAAATGAAAATCAATCTCATTTGTATCTATTTGCGTTGAAACTCAGAAGTGGCATTCCAGGTCGGCCATTCTTTTCGTTCTGAGATATCAAAACCTACTTGATAGAATAACTGAAGGTCCTGAACGGCACCTGATAAATCCCATTCATCACGGTAACGGTCGCAAGGCTGATGATAACAACCACGAAGCACTAAGCTCATACGCTTACGGTAATTTGCCGTTTCTTCGTCAAGGGCTTCACTACCACCACCGGCATACATTGCTGGTACACCCATGTTTGCAAATGCAAAGTGATCAGAGCGGTAGTAACCACCTGAAGACGGTTTAGGGTCACCAGATACTGTACGGCCTTGTGCTTTAGCAGCTGTTTCTAGCAGGCTATCCATTTCTGATTTACCAATACCAACAACACTGATGTCTTTTACTTTACCTAATAGGTTTAAGCTATCCATATTGATGTTAGCAACCGTTTGTGATGCTGGGATCACTGGATTTGCAGCATAATATTTCGAGCCAAGTAAACCTTGTTCTTCAGCAGTAACGGCTAAGAAAGTCATTGAACGGCTAGGGTGCTCAGGTAAGGTAGCGAATGCTTCAGCAACTTCGATTAAACCAGCAGTACCCGTTGCATTATCATGGGCACCATTATAGATTTGGTCACCTTTACGCGTTTTATCTGTACCAAGGTGATCCCAGTGAGCTGAATAAATGATGTGCTCGTCTGGCTTTTCGCTACCCGGTAACGTCGCGATAAAGTTATACGAAATTGACTTTTTGATTGTGTTATTTACTTCAACACTTGCAGTTAGGTCGCCCATATCAACATGGTAAGCGCCTTTTGCCGCATTAGCTTTCATGGTATCGAAATCTAAGCCTGCTTTTGTGAAAAGCTCTTTAGCAACATCAGTTGTTACCCAGCCTTCAACAGCAACACGGTCCATGTTGTTATTTTCTTTTTGGAAACCAAATTGCTCACCGCTCCAAGAGTTTTCAACAACAGACCATGGGTAAGAAGCCGGTGCTGTTTCGTGGATGATAATCGCACCAGCTGCACCTTGACGGCTTGCTTCTTCATATTTGTATGTCCAACGACCGTAATAGGTCATGGCATCGCCGGTGAATAAATCAGGGTTTTTCGTCGCAAAACCAGGATCGTTTACCAGCATAACAACTGTTTTGCCTTTAACATCTAGGCCTTCGTAGTCGTTCCAGTTGTACTCTGGTGCATTAACACCGTAGCCAACGAATACTAATTCAGAATCTTTAATGCTTTGCTTAGCACTAATACGGCTGCTACCCATTACCATATCTTTTTTATATTGGTAATCTTTGCCGCCAATGGTAAGTACCATGTCTGAATCTGCTTCTAGTGAAACAAGCGGTACTTCTTGTAAGAAGCTATCACCGTTACCCGGCTCAAAACCCAATGCTTTAAATTGGTCGGTTAAATAGGCAAGCGTTAGCTCTTCACCTTTAGAAGATGGTGCTCGGCCACCGAACTCATCAGAGGCAAGCACTTTAATATGCTCTGCAAGTTGCTCTGCGTTAATGCTTTGATAGGCTTTTTCGACATCACTTGATGTGATACTTGTTGAAGCACAGCCCGCAAGAATGGCACTTGCAAGGACTGTCATTGGAAAATAGCGTTTCATAATAGCTCTTTTTTTGTTTTATGGTGGCATTAGTATATGAGGTTCTATTAATGAGAACCAGTTTTTACGGTAAACTACCCACAATACATCAAGAAGTTAAAAAATAAGCAATGAAACGATTTACTGCTCCCGAGCAATGGTCAACACAATACCTCACAACGGGTGCTTTTAGTGACCTAGCGACGCTATTTAATTTAGATAAACTGTCAGATTGGCCATCTTGCCAGTGGTTTAATCAATATCTAAATGCGAAAACTACACAGGGCAAAGCCATAACCTTTGTTGAAGATGAAAAGTTTGCTGATGAAACCCGTTATTATGAGCAAATCATATTTGAGACAGGGCAAGTACCAACAAGACAACAAAATTGGCATGACCTTTTTGGTGGCTTTATTTGGTGCTTATTTCCAAAAACCAAAGCGCTGATTAATCATCAGCATATCGAAGAAATTAAACTGCATGGTCTAAAAGAGCGTAGTAAACACCGAAATGCGCTTACTTTATTTGACGAATGTGGTGTGGTGCTGGCAATTACTGAGCAAAGCTGGCAGCAGCAATTACGCGACCACCAATGGCAGCAAGCCTTTGTAGAACAACGTGAACATTGGGGTAAAAGCATTAGGCCATTTATGTTTGGTCATGCTAACTACGAAATGCTCACTCAGCCGTATATTGGTTTAACGGGTAAAGCATTATTTGTAATTGTTCCTGATGACATATTTTGTAAAGATTTAAGCGAGCAATATGCGTATCTAGATCAACGTCTTTATGAGATGATAAAGCTTGATGATTGTTTGCGTGATAATAAAAACTTATCACCCTTACCCTTGTTAGGCGTACCAGGATGGTGGACTGACAATGAAAATCCAGAATTTTACAGTAACACTGATTACTTTAGACCGAAACGAAGGAAACGCACATGATTGAAGTGGCCGGGCTTAAAAAGAAGTTTAAGCTAACAAAAGATCATAAAAAAAATAAAACGGACAACGTAGACCCCCGTGAAGATAAAGAGTTTTTTCATTCTGTAAGAGACGTCAGCTTTCAATGTAACAAAGGTGAAGTACTCGGTTTACTCGGCCCAAATGGTGCCGGTAAAACAACCACCCTTAGAATGATTTCAACAGCCTTAAAACCAGATGAAGGCAGCATTACCATCTCTGGTCACGATATCGTTAAAAAGCCGTTAGTTGGCCGCAAATCAATTGGATTTCTGTCAGGTAGTACCGGCTTATATGGGCGTTTAACAGTTAAAGAAAACGTTGAATACTTTGCCCGTTTACATGGCATGAGTAAAAAAGCGGTAGCCGCTCGTTGTGATGAGCTATTCACCTTACTTGATATGCACAGCTTTATTGATAAACGCGCCGAAAACCTTTCAACAGGTATGAAGCAAAAAGCCAATATTGCCCGTGCTGTTGTTCATCATCCTGATGTGGTTATTCTTGATGAGCCGACAACTGGTTTAGATATCATGACTACGCAAACCGTAATTAACTTTATTCGCGGCCTTAAAGAGCAGGGCACACCAGTTATTTTCTCAACGCACCATTTAGATGAAGTTGCCTTACTTTGTGACCGTGTTGCAGTGATAAACCAGGGAATTAGTTGCTTTGATGGCACCTTAGATGAGTTTAAACAAACAGGTCAAAGTGAAGAATTAAACCAAGCGTTTATGAATATTTTAACGGAGAGCCGTGATGTTTGAAGTATTTAAAAAGGAATTAAAAGAGCTATTACGTGACCGTAAAACATTGATATTCGTTGTTGCACTACCGGTTGCTATCTTCCCACTGTTATTTGCTGTTATGGCCTTTATTAGTTCACAAGCGGCGTTAGAGGCAGAACAAGAGGTACATACTTACGCTATTATCAATGGCAATTACGCGCAAGATTTTACCGATAAGGTGTTTTACCATAAGAGCTTTGCTTTATATAAAGGCGACGAAACCTTTAATACGGTAGAAGATCTCACTAAAGCGGTAAAAGCAGGCACCATAGACATGGGTATCTATTTACCATCAGACGCTAAGCAAACCTTAGATGATGCCAAGCAAAGCGAATGGCAAGTTGTGTATAACGACGCAAAAGCAATTAACTTCTTATTTGACCGTGTAAAAGAACTGGCAAAAGAATATGGCGATACGCTGCGTACAAACAAACTATTAAGCTTTGGTGTATCAGAAGAGCAACAAGCTGCCATTATCGAGCCTATTAAAGTTGTGAAGGTCGACACTGCAGATAAACGTGAAAATCTTGGCGAGAAAATAGGTGGGTTTATTCCTTATCTACTTATTCCTCTGGTATTGATGGGCGCAACGTATCCGGCGATTGATTTAGGAGCTGGTGAAAAAGAGCGTGGTACGCTCGAAACCCTTCTACTTACCCCAATCACCCGTACACAGCTGGTGTTAGGTAAGTTTGTAACCTTACTTGCTTCTTCTATTGCGACAACCACCATTACTGTACTCAGTATGGGTGTGTGGATATCAGTGGCCATTGCATTTGTTGATTTAGCAGTTGTTAAAAACGCATTTAGCTCTTTAACCGTATTAGATTTAGGGCTGATTTTTGTTTTGTTATTACCTATTGCTGCAATCTTCTCATCATTAGCGTTGGCTATTTCAATTTATGCGCGAACCTTTAAAGAAGCGCAAAACTACATGGCACCACTTAGCATGGGTGTAATTTTTCCAATTATGGTTGCCTTGATGCCAAATGTTGAACTGACGAGCAAAACAGCATTCATTCCTGTTACGAATGTAGCTTTGGCAATCAAAGAAATCATTAAAGGTACAGTTGATTACACACTCGTGGGTTTAATTTTCTTAGCGACAGTGATTGTGGCAGGTGCATTACTCGCGTTTTGCGTTAAATGGTTTAATAAAGAAGATGTCTTATTTAGATAAGAGATACTGATTTTACCTAATAATAAAGCACCATTTTGGTGCTTTATTTGTTTGTAAGCCAAGCTAAGTACCTACGAGTTCTTATTACTTAATATATTTTCTGTATACTCCGCTTTTATTACTATTCTCTCCTATACTCTAAAGCAGAGTAGAAAAGAAGGCTTTCGATTCAATGGATTCTGGACATTCAGCGCATTTCTATCAACGTCACAAATTACCAATACTCGCTTTTTGTATTCTCTTGCTATTGGCAATTTTTGTAACTGTAAAGTATGAATACGACCTTAGAGAGGATGTGTTCAGCCGCACCTTTGAACAGATGCAGAGAGAGCTCGACACTAAAGAAAGTGTACTAAAAACAAGTTTAAGAGAGAATATTTCTGCACTTAACTTTTTAGATTCAACGCCGCCAGTGCTTGCAATTATGCGCGCTACCAATGATCAAAATATAGATCCCGTGTTAGGCACGCCTATCTCGGCATGGAAAGATCGCCTAGCAAAAATCTTTACTGGTTTTATGTCAACAGATAAAGACCTCGCACAAGCTCGCTACATTTATATTGCTGATAATGGCAAAGAGGTTGTACGTGTTGATAATGTAAATGGTCAAGTCGATAGAATAGGTGAGGAAAAGTTACAACATAAAGGCCAACGTGATTACATGCAAATCACAGCACAGCACAGCTTGAAAATGGCCAAATTTATATTTCACCTATTAACTACAATCGTGAAAATGGCCGTTTACAAAAGCCCTATACAAGTACATATCGGATTGCAAAACTTGTAAAAGATGCTGAAGGTAAGCCTTTTGCAGTTTTGATCTTAAACTATTATGCAGCCGATCTGCTTAATAAGCTTAGCAGTAACATCGCTGATAATATGTCAGTGTATTTATTAAATGCGCAGCAACAATTTATCTATCATCCAAAGGAATCATACCGTTTTAGTTTTGAGCTAGATGATGCTCATTATTGGAATGAAGAGTTTAGAACTCAACAACAAATGGCAGGCGTTGATTTTTTTGACGTAGTAAACCTACCTGAAAAACTATATATAGATAAAATTATTGAGTTTAAAAATGGCGTTCAAATGCAGCCACTGACACTGGCTGTCTCAATAAATACCGATACATTGCTGCATGAAATACATCACAAGCGATTCAGATTTATTGGCATTTTATGCTTAATGATTTTAGTCGTGCTGATGTTATTTATTATCTACCAACGTGACATCAACAGAAAAATTGAGCTGAGTTTTCTAAAAGAAAAGAATAGTAAAATCATAGAAGACTCGACAGATGCCATTATTATGGTTCAGCCAAATGGTGTTATTTGTAATGCGAATGAAACGGCAAAAACGTTTTTTGGTATTACAGAGCAAACCACCCATTTTGATACCTTGTTTAATTATAACGATGAAGATTTTCAAGGGATTGCACAAGCCATTAAAGAAGGGCAGCGTTGCTCGTTTGAAGCGGTTCACATTAGTGAACAGAGCACTCATTATTTCTCGATTACCATGACACCTGTTTTTGATGCAGCGAAGCAGCAATTTCAAATAGCGGCAATACTACGCAATATTGATTCACTTAAGTGCGCTCAACATCAACTAGAAAAGCTTAATGTAACACTAGAAGAAAAAGTAAAAAGCCGTACAGCCGAGCTCGAAAAGGCCACCGAAGAAGCATTAGCTGCTAGTAAAGCTAAAAGTGAATTTGTCGCTAACATCTCCCATGAAATCCGCACTCCGATGAATGGTGTCCTTGGCATGCTCGAAATGCTTGAAGAAGAACCATTATCTACTCAGCAAATGCAATACTTACATTATGCAAATACCAGCGCTAACTCATTGATGACACTGAACAATGACATTCTCGATTTTTCAAAAATTGAAGCTGGTAAACTTGATTTAGATAGTCATGAGTTTGATGTTGTTTCAGTGTGCAGTGATTTAATAACATCAATGGCTGTTCAAGGTCAGAAAAAAGGTATTGAAATACTGTTCGATGCGCATGCTATTACTAAGCGTACCGTAATGGGTGATAGCCACCGCTTAAAACAAATTCTCAATAATTTATTGAGTAATGCATTTAAATTTACCCACAAGGGTCATGTTAGCTTAACGGTAAAAGAGCAGCTGCATTCAGATAACACGCTTTGCCTAAGCTTTGTAGTTGAAGATACAGGTATTGGTATTTCGAAAGAAAACCAAAGTAAATTGTTTGAAGTATTTACCCAAGAGGACTCAAGCACAACACGCCATTATGGTGGCAGTGGTTTAGGGCTTTCAATAAGTCGAAAGCTCGCTCAGTTGATGGGCGGTGATATTATCGTTGAAAGTGAAAAAGGAAAAGGAAGCCGCTTTTGTGCAAGTATCACAGTGTCACTCAGTGGCTCATTAAAAGAGCAGGGTGCGATTACGGCTTTGAATAACAAACAAGTTGGTTGTGCAGTTTTATATGCTCTACTTGGTCAGAACATTGAAACCCAATTAGAGAAAACTTGTCAGCCTGAGCCATCGAAAGTTTCTCGATTAAGTGATATACCTGAAAATGTTTTCAATCAGTTAGATTTACTTATCATTGATCATAAACACCCAGAACTAAATAATGTGTTGAGTTTTGCAAATCAATACCCTGACACCTGTGTATTAATTTTAGGTGTTATGGCATCACTTAAACAAAAAGAAACATTACCGAGCAATTGTACTGTTATTGCAAAACCTGTCACTCCAGATGAATTAGCCTATAAACTCGCGGTTTTATTTAATGATAATAACTCTGTTATTGAGCGTAAGAATACTGATACTAAAGAAATTATTGAGCTTGATTTAACATCTCTTTCAGTGCTTATCGTCGACGATAACATGATTAATATTGAGGTGAGCAAAGCGATTTTAAGAGATAGCCATGTTCATATTGAATCAGCCAGCGATGGTCTTGAAGCAATTGAGGTATTGAATAATAGCGAAACTCAATTTGATCTGATCTTGATGGATTGCCAAATGCCAAACTTAAATGGGTATGACTGTACCAAAGCAATCAGGCAGGGAAAAACAGGCGAGAAATACCAAGATGTGGTGATCATAGCCATGACCGCAAGTGCGATGGCTGGCGATAGAGAAAAATGCCTCAGTGTTGGTATGAACGACTATATCACCAAGCCAATTAAACAAGCCACATTGCGTAAAAAGCTATCAATGTGGCTGAAGGCTTAAGCGGCATCGCGTTCTTTATTAAATGAAGGTTTAGGCGTTAATGCACTAATATCAGCAGAGTGAATCACTTTTTGTGTTTCACTCCAGTGCAATAACTCAATACGGCCAGAGCTGTTTTCAACTAATGCAGTGCAGCTCTCAATCCAGTCGCCATCATTACAATACAAAATTTCATCAACCACTTTAACGGCTGGGTGATGAATATGCCCACAAATGATGCCATCGACGGCTTGTTTTTTTGCTTCGTGGATTGCCGCTTTTTCAAATGCGTCAATTGCTTCACGTGCTTTATGCACTCGCGCTTTTATCCAAGAGGCCAATGACCAATAATTACCGCCAAATAAACGGCGAATGCGATTAGTCCAACGATTTAAAAAAAGTAAAAAGTCGTATCCTGCATCGCCTGCAATACTGATTAATTTGTTGTAGCGGGTTGCTGAGTCAAAATCGTCACCATGTAACAGTAAAAACCGTTTGTTGGCTTTTGTGGTATGGATATATTGTTTATGTACTTCGATACCGAATAATGAATCATTAGCATAATGGCGAAAGGTTTCGTCGTGGTTACCCGGTATATAGATCACTCGAGTGCCGTCTTTTGCTTTTTGTTGAATAAGCGCTAATACATCATAATGGCTAGGGTGCCAAAAGAACTGTCGTTTCATTGACCATAAATCGACAATATCACCGACCAAATACAGAACATCGCATTCAATCGCATTTAAAAAGTCTAGTAAATACTGCGCTTGGCAGTCTTTATAACCTAAGTGAACGTCGGAAATCCAAACGGCAGGATAGTGGGTTTTACTACTGCAAGTGGTGTTATTCATGGCATTTACTCATGGTGTAATAAAGTAAATGCTAGGCAGAATCAATGACAGTTAAAAGACGCTTTAGCGAAACATCTATGACAATTAATAAAACAAAAAAACCGCCGAAGCGGTTTTTTAAATTTTGTAGAGCTGACTTAATTAGCCTTTAACAAGTGCGGCAATTTCGGAAGCGGCACTGTCTAAATCAAGCATTAGCTTTTCACCAGTACGACGGTTTTTAAGCTCCACCTTATTTTCATCAAGGTTACGCTCACCAATAACTAGCGTGAAAGGCACACCTAGTAATTCCATGTCGTTAAACATAACGCCAGGGCGCTCTTTACGGTCATCAAACAACACATCTAAACCTGCATCTTTTAAACCTTTGTAAAGGTTATCTGCAATGTCAGGAATACGATGAGACTTATGCATGTTCATAGGAACAATCGCTAAATCAAAAGGCGCGATAGGTTGCGGCCATTTAATACCGTATTGGTCGTTGTTTTGCTCAATAGCGGCAGCTACGATACGTGATACACCAATGCCGTAACAACCCATTGTCATTACTTGGTTTTTACCTGATTCACTTAATACGCCTGCTTTCATTGCTTCTGAGTACTTAGTGCCAAGTTGGAAAATATGGCCAACTTCAACGCCGCGTTTAATTTGCAGTGAACCTTGGCCACACGGGCTTGGATCGCCTTCCACGATATTACGGATATCAGCCACTTCGTAGTTTTCTACATCGCGATCCCAGTTGATACCGCTGAAATGTTCACCATCTTTATTAGCACCAGCTACAAAATCAGCCATTACGTTAGCTGTGCGGTCAACAATGATTGGCATTGATAGGCCGACTGGGCCTAATGAACCTGGTTTTGCGCCAATAGCAGCAACGATGTCTTCTTCTTTTGCCATTTCAAGCGGTGAGTCTACAAGCGGGTGTTTCTCAGCTTTTAACTCGTTTAGATCATGGTCGCCACGTAATACAAGGGCAACTAAACCACGTTGTTCGTTTTCATCTGGTGCGCCATACACGATTAATGTTTTCACGCCGCGGTGAGGTTTAACACCATAGTGCTCTTTAAGCTCAGCAATTGATTTTGCATCAGGCGTTGGGAATGCTTTTAGTTCTTTGCTTGGAGCTGGGCGCTCTTCAGTCGGTGCCAGTGCTTCTGCTTTTTCGATATTTGCAGCATAATCACTTGCATCACTAAATGCGATTGCATCTTCGCCTGATTCTGCAAGCACATGGAACTCATGTGACACGCTACCACCGATAGAACCGGTATCAGCGATAACAGGGCGGTAATCAAGACCTAGGCGCTCGAAGATGTTGCAGTATGCTTTGTGCATTACTTGGTATGTTTTCTCTAAACACTCATCACTTAAGTGAAAAGAGTAAGCATCTTTCATCGTAAATTCACGAGCACGCATTACACCAAAACGAGGACGAACTTCGTCACGTACTTTTGTTTGTACTTGGTAAAGAGTAAGCGGTAATTGCTTATAAGAGCTCACTTCTTTACGTACAAAATCTGTGATCACTTCTTCGTGTGTAGGGCCAAGTGCAAATGGACGGTTGTGACGGTCATTAATACGTAGTAATTCAGGACCAAACTGCTCCCAACGACCAGACTCTTCCCAAAGATCAGCTGGTTGGATAATAGGCATTAACATTTCGATAGCGCCTGCTTTATCCATTTCTTCACGTACGATGTTTTCTACTTTTTTAAGTACGCGTAGACCAGAGGGCAACCATGTATACAAACCCGACGCAACGCGGCGGATCATGCCTGCTCGTAGCATTAATTGATGAGAAACAATTTCTGCATCAGACGGAGTTTCTTTAAGTGTTGCGAGTATATATTGACTGGTACGCATCTCTATTCCAAGTAGTGTTAAAATTATTATCGTTTACTCAAGACGTTTGAGTAATAACAAGGCGCTAAGTTTACCAGTGGAAGCACTGACACTAAAGCGCTATATGCTAAAAACTAGCATTTTTCAATGCTGGTCACTGTATTATGATTGTCCTGAACATGCCACCTAATATTAAAATCATATAAGGTCATGCCGTAGCTTTGTTCTGAGTCACGTTGCTTTTTATAAGCAGGGCGAGGATCTTGCTTTAATACATTGCTTATAAACGCTTTTAATTCAGGTTGTTCGGTCTGTTTTTCGATAAACGCCAGGGCTTCTTCACTAAAATCAACACTCATATCGGTTTCTGGTCGGGTATCGGCAAAGCCTGCGGTGGCATCGGTCATTGCGTCTGAGTAGGGCAAATAAGGTTTAATATCTAAAATAGGTGTGCCATCGAGTAAATCGATACCTGAAAGCAATAAGCTTAATTGACCATTTTTATATTCAATGCCTTCAAGTTTTACAGCACTCATGCCAATTGCATTTGGGCGAAAGGTTGCACGTGTTGCAAATACACCTTTACGTTCATTACCGCCTAGGCGAGGGGGTCTCACCATTGCTGAATAGCCTTTATCTGCGGTTTCATGAAATCTGAATAGTAACCAAATATGGCTAAATTCATCGAGGCCGCGTACAAACTCTTCACGATTAAAATCGCTGCTGAATACCAGCTTTGCTTTAGCTTCAGGAACCAAACGAGGTTGGCGAGGTATGGCAAACTTTTGTTTATAAGGAGATTGAATATGGCCGACGGCAGTTAATTGATATTCGCTCATTGTGCATTGTCGTTAAGAAAATCTGCCGACATTTTACATGCAAACACAAAAAAAGGCAGTCGAGACTGCCTTTTAATATTTAGACTACGCAGTCTAAATTAAAACATGTATTGGAATGATACAGACGCTACATCCATATCTGGGTCAATATCATCTTCTAATTTATAGCGCTCATACTCTAAACGTACTTGCATGTTTGTTGTGAAGGCATATTCTACACCTGCACCATAAAATACATCACCACCGTCTGAGTCAGCACTGATGCTGCCAAGCTCGCCTAGGTCTTGCTCAATTTCAGCATCCCACTCTAGCCAACCACCTTTGGCATAAACAGAAAAGCTATCTGTAATTGGGGCTGCTAAGCGTGCTGCTAATGAAACACCGTCAATTTCAGCTTTAGAATCGATATCGCTTACTTCATCAAAATTTTGATAAGCAAGTTCAAGGCTTAAGTACTTGTTAAACTGAGTTCCAATATAACCTTTCAGCATTTGTGAATCGTCATCAAAGTCAGTGTCATTTTCACTGTCTTCAAACTCAAAAGAATATTGGCCGTAGCCGATACCGGTATAAATACGCGGAGAATCCATTTCGGTAATATCTGCATGTGCAGCATTATTAAAACCTAGTAGTGCTAAAGAAAGTGCAGAAAGTGAAATTGCTTTAATCATTTAATAGCTCCTTTATAAAATAAATAAACGAATGTTTCGCGTCATTCACAAGGAGTATTGCAACGGCAATGCCAAGCTGAAAACAAAGCCTAAAGTATTGTTTTTAGGCTTTATAAAGTGGTTTTTTGTTCAGTTTGTTGAAACTGTAATCAGGCATTCAGTTTGGCAGTCGTAACAATTTCAGGGTGCTCTGTAGAAGTTACTAGGTACAGTTTATAATTTTTTGTTGCTTTAAATTTTTAGGCTTTTTGTAAAAGGGTTTCTGTTTCTATCGCGATCTCTTTCATTTTTATCGCATAGTTTTCGATTTTCTTTTCTTCGTCTGTCACTGCAGTATATGAAGGGACTTCGATTGGATAGCCTGCTTCATCCATAGCAATAAAACTAATAACACAATGATTGGTTTCAACTAGGTTTTGGGTTTTAGGGTCGCCGCAGCGTACTTGAATGAAGATTTGCATGCTTGTTTTACCTGTGTGGGCAATACTGGCTTTAACTTCGACTATTTGGCCAACCAAAATAGGGCGCTGAAACTTTACACCCGCAACAGAAACAGTTACGCAGTAATGACCGCTCCAACCTGCAGCACAGGCGTAACCAGCTTGGTCAATCCACTTCATTACCACACCACCATGAACTTTACCGCCAAAATTGACATCGGTAGGTTCAGCTAAAAAACGAAAGGTTACACTTGAAGACGGCATACTTTACTCACTTTTATAAAACACGACATTTTCAGCATAGCCTAAAAAAGGGGCCGAAGCCCCTGCAATTTAGGATAAATTTTAATTAAATGAGTAACGTGCGTTACATATTAGGGTAGTTTGGCCCGCCAGCTCCCTCAGGTGTTACCCAAGTAATGTTTTGACTGGGGTCTTTTATGTCGCAGGTTTTACAGTGCACACAGTTTTGTGAGTTGATCACAAACTCTTTTTCACCTTCAACTTCTTGTACTTCGTAAACTCCCGCAGGACAGTAGCGTTGTGCTGGCTCATCAAATTGCGGTAAATTCACTTTAATTGGAATCGAGTTATCTTTTAGCTTTAAATGGCATGGCTGTGATTCTTCATGATTGGTATTTGATAAAAACACCGATGAAAGTTTATCAAAGCTAAGTTTGCCGTCTGCTTTCGGGTAGTCGATTTTTTCGGCCTGATCAGCTGCAACTAATGTGGCATGATCTGGCATGTTGTCTTCAAAATTAAACGGTAAGCTGCCACTAAATAGGTTTTGATCTAGGGTGTTATAAGCACCACCTAAGAACTTACCCAGTTTGTGCATAACAGGGCCAAAGTTACGTGATTGATAAAGCTCTTTGTACGCCCAGCTTTGTTCAAAAGCTGATTTATATTCAGCTAAATCGGCATTTTCTTTACCGTCGCTAAGAGCTGCTACTATCACATCAGCAGCAACCATTCCTGATTTCATGGCTGTATGATTACCTTTGATCTTAGCAAAGTTTAATGTGCCGGCATCACAACCCACAAGTAAACCACCCGGGAAGTGCATTTTCGGTAACGAACGTAGGCCACCTTTAGCAATGGCTCTTGCGCCATAGGCTATACGTTCACCGCCTTCTAAAACATCTTTAAAGACAGGGTGATGTTTCATGCGTTGGAATTCATCAAACGGGCTTAAATGTGGATTTGAATAGTTAAGGTCAACAATTAAGCCCACCACAACTTGGTTGTTATCGCTGTGATACATAAACGCACCACCACTGGTATCACCGGTTAACGGCCAGCCTGTGCCATGTACGACTGTGCCTTCTTTGTGTTTACTCGGGTCTATTTGCCAAATTTCTTTGAATCCCAAACCGTAATGCTGTGGTGATGCATCTTTATCAAGGGCAAAGTGTTTGATTAGCTCTTTACCTAAATGACCGCGACAGCCCTCAGCAAATACTGTGTATTTAGCTCTAAGCTCCATACCCGGCATGTAACCATCTTTTTCGTTGCCGTCTTTATCAAGGCCCATATCGCCAGTGATAATGCCTTTCACTGTTTCGTCTTCAATAATCAAAGAGTGAGCACTAAAACCAGGGAATATTTCTACCCCTAAGTTTTCCGCTTGCTCTGCTAAAAAGCGACATACATTACCCATAGAGACAATATAATTGCCTTCGTTGTGGAATGTTTTAGGGCTAGCAAAGTGGGGGATTCTGGTGGCTTTTTCACTGTTATTGAACCAGTAAATATCATCTTGCGTTACTTTAGTGGTAACTGGTGCGCCTAATGACTGCCAATCAGCTAATAACTCATCTAGTGCTTTGGTTTCAAAAACCGCACCCGATAAAATGTGTGCGCCCACCTCAGAGCCTTTTTCTACCACACAGATCATTAATTCTTGTTGTTTTTCTTGTGCTTGTTGAGCCAATCTAATCGCAGTTGATAAACCTGCTGGGCCTGCGCCTACGATGACTACATCAAATTCCATGGTTTCGCGTTCGACCATATAAACCTCTTCTCGGTGACGGACCTGCTGTAAAGAACCTTATTTCATACTTGCAAATGAAACGTTACAGGCTGTGAATACTTTAAGGTTATTTTAGGTTGACGTTTACGTCAACAGGAAGTAGTCTGAATTCATAAAATAAATAAGTTGACGTTTAGGTCAACTTTGAGAACACACAATTGATGGAGTCACGATGAAAGTCCTCGTTCCAATTAAAAGAGTAATTGACTACAACGTCAAAGCACGCGTTAAAGCCGATAAAACGGATGTTGATCTAGCTAATGTAAAAATGGCGATGAACCCGTTTTGTGAAATTGCAATTGAAGAAGCTATTCGTTTAAAAGAAGCAGGGACGGCCACTGAGGTTGTTGCTGTGACTATTGGTAATAAATCATCTCAAGAGCAATTACGCACGGCTTTAGCACTCGGTGCCGATAAAGCCATTCATATTGAAACAGAAGAAAAGCTTGAATCTTTACATGTTGCTAAATTACTGAGCAAGATTGTAGAGCAAGAATCACCTGAGCTGGTTATTTTAGGTAAGCAATCGATTGACTCTGACAACAATCAAACTGGTCAAATGCTTGCTGCTTTAACGGGTCGTGGCCAAGGTACCTTTGCATCTAAAGTCGATGTTCAAGCTGGTACGGTTAATGTAACGCGTGAAGTAGACGGTGGCTTACAAACAGTTGCTCTTAAACTACCTGCTATCGTAACCACAGACTTACGTTTAAATGAACCGCGCTATGCTTCATTACCAAACATTATGAAGGCAAAGCGTAAACCTCTTGATGTAATTGCTGCTGATAGCCTAGGTGTAGACCTTGCGCCTCGCGTACAGTTGGTAGAAGTAAACGAGCCAGAAAAACGCAGTGGCGGCATTGTCGTTGAAGATGTTGCGACATTAGTAGAAAAGTTAAAAACAGAAGCGAAGGTGATCTAAATGAAAACATTAGTGATAGCCGAACACGATAAAGGTGTTCTAAAGCCTGAAACCAATAAAACGATTACTGCTGCTGTTAAACTAGGCTTTGATGTAGATTTACTACTTGCAGGCGAAAACTTATCAGCAATGAGCGAGCAAGCAGCGTCAATTGCAGGTGTTAGTAACGTACTTATTGCTGATGATGCAGCTTATGCAAATCAACTTGCAGAAAACCTAGCTGATTTGGTTTTATCTTTAGCTGATAACTATTCACACATTGTCGCAAGTGCAACAACAACGGGTAAAAACTTTATGCCACGTGTTGCAGCACTTCTAGATGTTGCGCAAATCTCTGAAATCATCGACGTTATTGATGCAGATACCTTTAAGCGTCCTATTTATGCAGGTAATGCAATTGCGACAGTTAAATCATTAGATAGCAAAAAGGTTATTACTGTTCGTGCAAGTAGCTTTGATATTGCACAAGAGCAAGCGCCAGTAGCTGTAACTAGTGTTGCTGGTAAAGGTTCTGTTGGTCTGAGTGAGTTTGTATCAGAAGAACAAACTGAGTCTGAGCGTCCAGAGCTTACTGCAGCACCTGTGGTTATTTCAGGTGGTCGTGGTATGCAAAATGGTGAAAACTTTGCGTTATTAAATGGTATTGCTGACAAATTAGGCGCAGCCATTGGTGCTTCACGTGCTGCTGTTGATGCGGGCTTTGTACCAAACGATATGCAAGTAGGTCAAACCGGTAAAATTGTTGCCCCAGATTTATATATTGCTGTGGGTATTAGTGGTGCGATTCAACACTTAGCGGGTATGAAAGACTCTAAAGTAATTGTTGCTATCAATAAAGATCCTGATGCGCCAATTTTCCAAGTTGCTGACTATGGTTTAGTTGCTGATTTATTTGATGTGTTACCAGAGCTAGAAAGCGCTCTGTAATTCATAACGATTCTGGTTGTTAAAAGCTGTTCACCTTTTTAGGTGCGCAGCTTTTTTTCGTTTAACTATTTTACCGGAAGGTAACCAAACTCAAGCATTTTCTGTTGTATCTTGTTTGATTTAACAATCACAGCGAGCTTGTCGCCAATCTTTTTTGAGCGGGGTGATTGTGTGTTTACTATTAGCACCAGCGGCCTTACAAAGGCATAGTCGCCACTTTGAATTGATTCAACAGAAGGGCTTACACCGTCGATCTCAAGTAACGTTACTCGATTAATACGTCTGTCATTTTCTAATTTACTAATAGCGCCATATGAATCATAGGCAATGGCATTTGGAATACGCTGGACTATACCCAGCGCTTGATTGAACTGATCATAAAGCTCTACTTTTTGTTTAGAAAATAAACCTCTATTACCCGCCATTTTTAGGCGTATGTAATTACTGCCTGGCTCTTGTATATAATCTAAGTTTAAATATTCCAAAAACACATCAAAACTACCATGACTAGTGCCTTTACTAAAAAGCAGGATCTCATCATTTTTTGCGCTTAGCTCGGGAGTATAAGGAGAAACCTCAGACCACGCCTTTAGTTTTCCTTGGTAGATATCGCTCAGCTCTTTAGTGGTAAGTTCAGTGATGTTTAAGTTTTTATTTACAAAAAATGCGATTGCATCTTGGGCTATGATTATTTGCCGCAAAAAGGGCCAGCGTTGTTGCTCTTCTTTTGTTAAATATCGAGAGCTGGTGCCAATATCAATTACATTATCGGCAATGGCTTTAATCCCTTTGTCACTGCCCATTGGCCTAATTTGTATACTATTTCCAAATTCTTGGCTTAAGTCGTCTTTTATATCGACTAATAATTCTGTCACTGTGGTTGAGCCAGCAATAAAAATAGGCTTCGAATAAATATTTTCTTCAATTGCATACGCACTATGTGCAGAAATAAGAGTTGTAGATAGCAAAAGGGCTTTCATCGAGCGAAATAGCATATAGACACAAACTCCTTAATAGTTAGCTTCCTATCAATATAGGCAATGTGTCTGGCTTTGCTAATTCTTTAGGCTGTAAACTTTAAAATATTTAATGATTTACACACAAAAAAGCCGCTCGAAAGCGGCTTTTAAATTATGTGGCGTTACTTATTAGTAAGTCGCGCTGCCTTTTGTACGAGGGAAGGCGATAACGTCACGTACGTTACCCATACCTGTTACATATGCAACTAAACGCTCAAAACCTAGACCAAAACCTGAGTGCGGTACAGTACCGTATTTACGTAGGTCGCGGTACCAGCTGTAATCTTCTTTGTTTAAGCCCATTTCTTTTAGACGCTTATCTAATACATCTAGACGCTCTTCACGTTGAGAACCACCGATGATTTCACCAATACCTGGTGCAACTACGTCCATCGCTGCCACTGTTTTGCCGTCTTCGTTTTGACGCATGTAGAAGGCTTTAATATCACGCGGGTAGTTTTTAATAACTACTGGCGCATTAAAGTGCTCTTCAGCAAGGTAACGTTCGTGCTCAGACTGTAAATCTACACCCCATTCAACAGGGTATTCGAACTTCTTACCACACTCTTTTAAGATTTCGATAGCATCTGTGTAATCAACTTGTGCGAAATCTTTAGTTACGAACTCTTCTAAACGAGAGATAGCTGTTTTCTCAACACGTTGTGCAAAGAATTCCATATCATCACGACGCTCAGTTAATACTGCATTGAAAACATATTTCAGCATGTCTTCAGCAAGTTTTGCGATATCTTCTAAATCTGCGAATGCAACTTCAGGTTCAACCATCCAAAACTCTGCTAAGTGACGAGATGTGTTTGAGTTCTCAGCACGAAAAGTTGGGCCAAAGGTATAGATTTTTGACATTGCTGAGGCATATGTCTCACCATTTAATTGACCAGATACTGTTAAGAATGCTTCTTTACCGAAGAAATCTTCACTGTAATCGATATCGCCTTTATCTGTGCGTGGTAAGTTTTGCATATCTAAAGTAGATACACGGAACATTTCACCGGCACCTTCACAGTCACTTGCAGTGATGATCGGTGTGCTGATCCAGTAGTAACCTTGCTCATGATAAAAACGGTGAATCGCTTGTGCTAAACAGTTACGTACACGGGTTACCGCGCCAATGATGTTAGTACGAGGGCGAAGGTGTGCGTGCTCACGTAAATATTCAATGCTGTGACGTTTCGCAGACATAGGGTAGGTGTCTGGGTTCTCAACCCAACCTAATACTTCTACAGAGTTAGCTTGAATTTCGAAAGACTGACCTTGACCTGCAGAAGGCACAAGAACACCTGTTACAGATACAGAACAACCCGCAGTTAAACGTGTTACTTCATCATAATTATTGAGTGAATTAGGTACTACCGCTTGAATAGGATCAAAACACGAACCGTCATGAACGGCTAAAAATGAAATTCCTGCTTTTGAATCGCGGCGTGTACGGATCCAGCCTTTTACTGTTACTTGGCTGTCTACCGCAACCTTGCCTTTTAATAGCTCTGAAATCGCTAAATGGCTCATCTTCACTCCAATGATATAAGTTGCCTAATATAATAATGCTGTGCATTGCACTTGAATCGACTATCTTACCCTCGTAAATCAAATAAAAAAACTATTGAGGCGTACTCTTTAGTAGTTTTTCTTCAATTGAGTAAAATAGCAGCAATATTTTGCGTAAAATTTGCGTTTATTTAAATTCTCGCTGCGCTAATTGGTTATTTTGTGGCATTATTAACAATTCTCAACAGGATAACTGTCCTTTAGTCTTTAATTAAATTGTATAACAGGTGCTATGAAACAAGTTTTTATTCTTCGCGGCTTACCAGGCTCAGGTAAATCATATTACGCACAAAGCCTTGCTGATGAGTTGGTAGCTGGTAATGAAAGTGATTATGTCGTGTGCGCAACAGATGATTATTTTTACAATAGCGAAGGTGTGTATCAATTTGATAAGTACAAGTTATCTGAGTATCACAATCTAAACCTTGCACGCTTTATTAATGCCTTAGCAGAAGAAATTCCGTTAGTAATTGTTGATAACACTAATATTAAAAAGTGGGAATTTATCGCCTATGCACAAGCGGCTACCGCACTGGGTTATCAAGTAAAAGAAGTGATCGTTGGTGAAATTAAAGATAAATCATTGCAGCATCTTTACGCCAAGCGCTGTGAACATAAAGTACCGCTTCGAATGATCAGTAAAATGGCTTATATGTTTGAATGGTAAAGTTTAAAGGAAAAGGAAGCATTAGCTTCCTTTTTTAATTGCCTGGTTTTTCAATACGCCTGTTGTTCAATGGCTGCATAAATAGCATTGCATAACTTAGTTAAGCTTTGTTCGTCGCTTATGTAAGGCGGCATCAAATAAATTAACTTGCCAAACGGGCGTATCCACACACCTTGCTCTATAAAAAAGCGTTGAATTTTTGCTACATCAACAGCTTGATTAAGCTCAACAACTCCAATTGCCCCCAATGTTCGCACATCAACGACTGCATCAAGTTGCTTACACTTTGCAAGCTGGGTTGTTAGTACATCATTTATATGTTCAATTTGTTCTTGCCACGGTTGCTCTAATAGTAAATCAATACTCGCGCAGGCTGTGGCACAGGCAAGTGGGTTACCCATAAATGTTGGGCCATGCATTAATACGCCGGCTTCACCTTCACTAATGCCAATAGCGACTTTGCTGGTGGTTAATGTCGCTGAGAGCGTCATCATGCCGCCCGTTAATGCTTTGCCAATACATAAAATATCAGGCTCAATGTTGGCGTGCTCAACAGCAAACAAGGTGCCGGTGCGACCAAAGCCTGTAGCGATTTCATCACAAATAAGTAAAACATCATACTTATCACACAGAATGCGTAAGTGTTTTAAGTAATCAGGGTGGTAAAAATTCATGCCCCCAGCATTTTGCACTATGGGTTCAATGATAAATGCCGCAACATCTTGGTGGTGAGCTGCAAAGTAGCTTTCAAGCGTATCAGCTTCTGCAGGGCTAAACTCGCCATTAAATTTAGCACTCGGCGCAGGTACAAAAACATGCTCAGGTAAAAAACCAGAGTACATACTGTGCATTGAATTTACAGGGTCGCAGACACTCATGGCAGCAAAGGTGTCACCATGATAGCCCTTAAGTGGCGTCATTAGTTTTTGTTTACCAGTATGTCCTTTACTCAGCCAGTATTGAAGAGCCATTTTTATTGCTACTTCAACACTCACAGAGCCACTGTCGGCTAAGAACACCTTATCGAGTGACTCAGGTGTGATACTGACTAGCTTTTTACTCAGTTCAACAGCAGGCTCATGAGTTAAACCACCAAACATGACATGGCTCATTTTGCTAACTTGTGCTGTTATTGCTTCATTTAAAACAGGGTGGCAGTAACCATGAATCGCACTCCACCAAGAGGCCATACCATCTATTAGGCTTTCGCCTGTTTCTAAGAAAATACGATTTGCATTGGCATGACTGACTGGGTAAACGGGAAGGGGCTGAGTCATAGAAGTATAAGGGTGCCAAATATGCTCACGATCAAAATCTAAATCTATTGGTTGTTTATTAATCATATGTAAACTTTATATCGCTTCAGTTCGTTGACAATGTTACGACAAGTCGTAGACTAAGCCAATCAAACCGTCCCAATAATTTAAAAAAAGAGACTATTATGGAGCACGCAGTTGTCCGTCACGATTGGACTCACCAAGAAGTAAAAGCATTATTCGAAATGCCGTTCAATGATTTGTTATTTAAAGCGGCCAGTGTGCATCGTGAAAACTTCAATCCAAATGAAGTACAAATTTCTACTTTGTTATCGATTAAAACCGGTGCTTGCCCAGAAGATTGCAAATATTGTCCTCAGTCAGGTCATTATAAAACAGACTTAGACCGTGAACGCCTTATGGAAGTAGAAAAAGTGGTTGAGCAAGCGCGTGTTGCTAAAGAAAAAGGCGCAACCCGTTTTTGTATGGGTGCTGCGTGGTCTGATCCGAAAGAACGTGACATGCCATATATTTCAAAAATGGTAAAAGAGGTTAAAGAGCTAGGCCTTGAAACCTGTATGACGCTTGGCATGCTGGATAACGAAAAAGCCCATGCATTAAAAGACGCGGGCCTTGATTATTACAACCATAACTTAGATACATCACCTGAGTATTACCAGCAGATCATTACAACACGTACTTACCAAGACCGTTTAAACACCATCGATAACGTGCGCGATGCCGGCATGAAAGTGTGCTCTGGTGGTATTGTTGGTATGGGCGAGCAGGCTGCTGACCGTTTTGGTTTATTAATGCAATTAGCTAATTTGCCGCAGCAGCCAGAGAGTGTGCCAATTAATATGTTGGTTAAGGTTAAAGGCACGCCACTTGAAGATGTCGAAGACTTAGACCACTTTGAGTTTATTCGTACCATTGCTGTTGCACGTATAATGATGCCGAAAAGCTATGTTCGTTTATCTGCTGGCCGTACGGCGATGAATGAACAAATGCAATCTATGTGTTTCTTTGCTGGTGCTAATTCAATTTTCTACGGTGATAAACTACTGACTACAGAAAACCCTGAAGCAGACGCTGACATGATGCTGATTAAAAAATTAGGCATGAACCCAGAAACCCGTGAAGATTATTCTGATGAAGCGGTTGCAGCATCACTTTCATCAAAAGTTGCTGATAAAGCAACATCAGAACTATTTTACGAAGCGTAATATTTAAATGGCTTTTGATTTTATTGCCGAGCATCTTGTTGAGCGACAAGCAGATGCATTACTGAGAAAGCGCCAACTTGTTGAGCAATCAACCGGGCGCTTTATTCAGGTTGCAGGTAAACAGTATTTAAATTTTGCCAGTAATGACTACCTTGGCTTTGCTGATGATTTTATTGAAATACAAGCGCAGCATCTAGGTAGCCACAGTTCAGCATTAGTGAATGGTTATAATAAACCACAACAACAGCTTGAACAGCGTTTATGTGAGTTATTAGGTTATGAAAGCGCCATGTTATTTAACAGCGGGTTTAGTGCCAATAGCAGCGTATTAAAAGCGTTGTTTCAAGATAAAAGCGTGGCGCAATCATCGGCAATTTTTCAAGATAAGCTTAATCATGCCAGCCTAATCGATGGTGGCCTTCATTCTGCCGCTGCCATGGTGCGGTTTAATCATAACGACCTTAGGCACTTAGAATCTCGGTTACAAAAGTCAAAAGCAAAGCATAAGCTCATAGTGAGCGAAGGGGTGTTTTCGATGGATGGCGATCAAGCCCCCATTGAAGCGCTCTGTAAACTTGCTAAACAATACAATGCGTGGTTGATGATTGACGACGCCCATGGCTTTGGCGTATTAGGCGAGCAAGGCTTAGGGAGTTGTGAGGTAATCAAGCCTGATTTACTGATCATCACCTTTGGCAAGGCACTAGCAAGTAGTGGTGCTTGCCTGCTTGCATCAAAGAAAATGATTGATTACATGCTGCAGTTTAATCGTGAATACATTTATTCAACGGCAATGTCACCACTGATGGCAAGTTGTACTCTTGAACGACTCGAAAAGTTACTAAAAGCAGATAAGAGACGCTCTCAGCTTTCAGAGAATATTGCCTACTTTAGAGCGCTTGCCAAAGAGCATAACTTAGCATTAATGGAATCAACAACGGCTATTCAGCCTTTGGTATTGGGCGATGCAGAACACACGCTTGCCGTTGCTAATAAGCTTAAAGAGAAAGGCGTGTGGTTAACCGCTATTAGACCGCCAACGGTGCCTTTTAATACGGCACGACTTAGAGTCACCATAAGTAGCGCACATCAAGCTGACGATATAAAACAGCTTGTTGATTCGCTAGTGGAGTGTTTATGAGTGTTCAACTGCAAGCGCCTTTAAGCTTTCAACACAGTAATAAGCTAACAACACAAACTAAGTTCTCTAAAGCGGCTGCAAATTACGCGAGCCATGCTAATGTTCAAAAACAAGCGGCTGCGCACTTATTCAAAATGATGGCCAGTAAACATCAGCAGGGTACTTGCCTTGATTTAGGTGCTGGGCCTTTAGTTAACACGGCAATGCTTAAAACACACTTTGATACTGTATTAGCAATGGATTTAAGTCATTCCATGCTCAGCACAGAACAAAACCCGCATTGTTTAAAAGTGTGTGCTGATATGGATAACCTACCATTACAGCAAAATTCGCTAGATTGTGTGTTTAGTAATTTTGCAATGCAATGGTCTGCTGATTTAAAAGGGCTACTTAAAAGTCTTTTTTACTCCCTAAAAGCAGGCGGCAAGGTTTATTTAAGCTGTGTGGTAGATGGATCCCTTACAGAAATCAAACAGGCTTTTGCTTGTTTAGACGAGCAAAACCATATTAATCAGTTTCATTGTGCTAGTCATATTATTGAGTATGCAAAATTGGCGGGGTTTAAACTCAATTTTGCAGCTGATAGATGTTATGTAGATGCCTATAACTCTCCATTAGAAGCACTGCGTTCAATAAAAGCAATTGGTGCTACATCATTGCAAACTAAGCAAAAACGTCAAGGGTTATTAACAAGGCAGGCACTTAATAGTGTTTGTAAGGCTTACCCTCTGGTTGATGGGCATGCTAGAGTGAGCTATCAAGTTGTCCTTTTAGAACTAGAAAAAAAGAATTAACTCAAAAATGAAAGAATTTTTTATCACGGGTACAGACACCGATGCCGGAAAAACCCATGTCACCAGTTTATTATTAAACTTACTAGCTCAACATAAACAACGTGCGGTGGGTTTTAAACCCATTGCAGCAGGTGCAGAAGAAGCATTTGGGCAGCTAGTCAATGATGATGCATTAACCTTAATGGAAAGCTCATCAATTGGGGTTAAATATAACATAGTTAACCCCTTTACCTATGAGCCACCCATTGCACCGCATATTGCAGCTGCCCAAGTAGGTGACAGACTGACATTTGATAAGCTCGATACTGCTTATGCAAATGTAAAAGCACTCAATACCGATTATATTCTTACAGAAGGTGCAGGAGGTTGGTGTTTACCTATCAACGAAACCGATTTACTCTGCGATTGGGTTAAATCACAAAACCTTGATGTTGTGCTAGTAGTAGGCATGAAGCTTGGTTGCCTTAATCACGCACTATTGACAGCTGCTCACTTTAAAGCGCTCGGTGTAAATTGTGTGGGTTGGATAGCAAATCATGTAGACCCAAACATGCGTGAACAAGAGGCCAATTTAGAAACACTAAAATCAGCATTACCTTTCCCGCTTTTAGCGATTAGTCCGTATACAGACGGCACCCCTAAATTAAAAATTTACAAAACCTTACTTGAAATTTTATCTATCAACCCATAATAATTGAGTTGTTACTTTTGACATACTCTGTCACAATTGGTTGCAATTAGTTCCTTGCAACCAATTGCATAAGCCCTAAACTGAGTTGGTAGAACACCCAGATAATTTTATTAACTAACGATTTTTAACCATGTCGTTAGTTAATACAATTGGTATGTTTATTCTGAGGTTTTTATGAAGCGTGTATTTTTGTTTCTACTTACAAACTTAGCGGTAATGCTAGTGTTAGGTATTGTGTTGTCTATTGTGATGAGCGTACTGGGTATTAGCCATCGCAGTTTAGGCGGCATTTTAGTTATCTCAACTGTATTTGGTTTTGGTGGCTCGTTTATTTCGTTATTTATGTCGAAATGGATGGCAAAAAAATCAACCGGTGCACATGTTATTGAACAGCCTCGTTCTGAAACAGAACAATGGTTAGTTTCGACGGTAGCTGCGCAAGCGAAAAAAGCAGGTATCGCAATGCCAGAAGTGGCTATTTACGATAGCCCTGAAATGAACGCATTTGCGACTGGTCCAAGTAAGAACAACTCGCTGGTGGCTGTGAGCACAGGTTTATTACACAACATGAATCAAGATCAAGCTGAGGCGGTATTGGCTCATGAGGTATCCCACATTGCAAATGGTGACATGGTAACGCTTACTCTTATTCAAGGTGTAGTGAATACCTTTGTTATCTTTATGGCGAAAGTATTGGCAGGTATTGTTGATAACTTCCTTAATAGTGATGAAGAAGAGGGCGGTAGTAGCTGGACTTACTTCTTGTTCGATATGATTTTCCAAATGTTATTTGGTGTTCTAGCAAGTGTGATTGTTGCTTACTATAGCCGTAAACGCGAATTCTCTGCGGATGCCGGTGCAGCTAAACTAGTAGGTGCAGACAAAATGCGTAGCGCCCTTGAGCGTTTAAAACAAAACCACCCATCACAACTAGAAGGTTCAATGATGGCGTTTGGTATTGCAAGCGGTAAAGGTGTTGCCGAGTTATTCTCATCACACCCACCACTTGATGAGCGTATTAACGCATTACGTTAATTTTAAACACGAAAAAGCCAGCTTAATGCTGGCTTTTTTTATTGTTGGTTTTTCTCTCGCTCGAGTTGTTGTGGCAATAATACCTCAACAATTTCACGGGCCGGTAAGGTATACCTTACACCATCGAACATTACAGATGTGTGTTCATCAATACTGGTGATCCCTGTTAAGGTCCAGCCTTCACCGCGCTCTTTACAGTAAACTGTAGTGGTAGGTTGAATTACTTTAAATTCTTCACTCATCGAACTTAATCTAATTGCTTGAAATTGCGTTTATAGTAAGACAATAATGCCAGCTCATAAAGCAAAAAGAAGAAATTAACGTGTCTTGCCACGATGACTTAGCCTTTGACTTACGCCCAATTCGTCATAGAGATTGCCAAGCGATATGGGATATTTTAAAAGATCCCCAAGTGCAAACATTTAACGATTACGATGCTGATATAACGAAAGGTGACGTGTATGACTTTATTCAAGGCGACATAGAACGTTTTTATAATCAACAAGGCATTCGTTTAGTTATTGTTTTACGAAGTAGTGGGCAGGTTATTGGCAGCGTAGGCATATTTAACATAATTGACGGGCAGGGCATGTTGGGGTTTGAGTTATCGTCACAATACTTTGGCAAAGGAATAATGCAAAAGGTACTAGATATGCTATTTGAAAAACTCACGACCTTTGTACCTGCTCCGCTAAACAGTGTGTTAGCTTTAGTTAACCAAAATAACAGCGCCAGTATTAAACTTTTAACTAAATGTGGTTTTCAAGAACATGACGCACATTGGGTAAAATACATTAGTTAATTACTATAATAGTACAATCTTGTTCTGCTAGGGTTGCTACTATAAAATAGCGCCTCATTTTTAAAAAGGAGCGCTTGCAGCTATGGCAAAAGCCAAACCAATTACCAGTATTGAAAGTTACGGCATTTACAGTCATTGGGATGCAAAAGAAAAAGACCTGCCTCAAATCACCGAGTTTACAACAGACGTTCCTGCACAGTTAGATATTGAATTTGGCTTTATAGTTAACATTAAAAAGGCCAAAGGACAAAAAATTAAATTTTGCGTTTACCACCCAGATATCCCCGATGAAGATGGCGAGATCATGCCACCTTTCGAGGGCGAACAGTACGTTAAAACAAACGATTGGCAGTTTTATTTAGGTGATACGATATGGGCACCTGTTGATAATAAAGTAGGTATTTGGCGCATGACTATTGAGTTAAATGGCCATATAATTGCTGATAAATCCTTTAACTTATTAAAGGAAGCCGAAGGCACTGCCACTGAATTTTGGAAGCATCGCGGTTATTAATCTTTAAACCTGAGAGGGACTATGTATCAAGGAAGTTGTTTGTGCAGCAAAGTAAAAGTAACTATTGCTGGTGGCATAGACTCAATTATTCATTGTCATTGCTCCTTATGTCGTAAAAACTCAGGCACAGCCTACGCAACCAATGGCTTTATTCAACGAGATGGTTTTAACCTCACAGAAGGCAAGCAGCATTTAAGTGCGTTTGAATTTAAACCCGGCAGAATTCGCTATTTTTGTAGCTGTTGTGGCTCGCCTATTTATAGCGAAAATAAAGATGACCCAAGCCGCTTACGTATTCGCTTAGGTTTATTAGATAGCGATATAAACGAGCGTCCGATTAGCCATAACTTTGTAAGCTCTAAAGCAAATTGGGATACATTTGACGCAGAAATACCATGTTATGATGGTTTTGAACCAAGTAGAGGGAAGTAACAGCTATGATAGCGAATACACCAAAACCGCCATATTACGCCGTGATTTTTACGAATACCTTATCAGATGATACCGTCGGTTATGAAGAAGTGGCTAATAGAATGGTTGAGCTTGCAGAGCAACAACCTGGGTATTTAGGTATGGAGTCTGTTCGTGATGGTTTGGGTATTACGGTGTCGTATTGGCAAAGCTTAGATGCAATAAAAGCCTGGAAACAAAACGTTGAGCACTTAAACGCCCAGCAGCTCGGCAGAGACAAATGGTACAGTGCGTTTACAACGCGTATTGCTAAAGTAGAACGTGATTATTCGTTGTGATAGTCATTAATGATAAAAAGAACACATCATACTATATTGGGGTGAATTTCAATCTCAGCTTATCTTTAGATTTAAGATTTTTAATCAACAGATATGGTGTGTAAGAGGGGGGAAATAATATACACGTGCAAAAAATGAGAATAATCGCATTATTGCTTATTCAAAAAATGCAAAATCTCTTTTCCTTTCTATAATTTAAATATCAATAGCTTGCAGACTTTCTTGTCATCTTTTGCGGTGCCTTATTAGCTAGTTAAATGTTTATCGATAATACAGGACTCGGTGTGGAATCTTCTTTGTTCATCAAGTACGGTGGTTTTTCTAGAATTTATAATGTCATAGAAAAGTTTTATGACAATATTTTGAAGTCAGAAACCCTTAATTCACATTTTAAAAATACCAATATGGAAAGGCTGATTCATCATCAAACAAGTTTTATCTCATCTTTAATGGGTGGACCTGATTACATCAGTGATGAACAGCTAGCACAAGCCCATAAAAATTTAGGTATTAATCTTAAAGATTGGCAAGAAATGATAAATATCTTGTCGCTTACATTTTCTGAACAAGGAATATCAGAAGACGACGCGAAGCAAGTCATAGCTAAGCTTGAAACAAAACGAGACTTTATCGTATGTCATTAGAACAAAACAACGCGGATTATTCTGTTTTAAATTATTTGCAGTTACCTGTCGTTGTTTTTTCGGCTAATGAACACAAGGAAGTATTTCAAAACAACTCATTTCAACTTGTTGCACAGCATTATCTAAATGCATCGAACAATCCAACTAACAGAGGCTTAGTACAATTAATTATTTCAAAATTATTAGAAAATGATACAGATAAGCTTGAAGTAGAAATTAATGATGCTTCATATCGTCATATATTTAGGTTTACTGCCAATGTAGTCGGTGAGAACGTCATTGTTGAAGGTGAGGATATAACCGAACTTAAGAGAAATCAGTTTTTGTTTAACAGGACAAACTCATTGTTAGAAGACTACTGTAAGCAAATGTTTGAACTTGCTCATACTGACCAATTAACAAATGTGCCAAATAGGCGAGCCTTGTTTGCAAAATTCAGTCAATTACAATCAAATCATAAAGAGTTTAGTTGTACTGTTTCTCTGATCGATCTTGATCACTTTAAGCGTTTTAATGATTCATTTGGCCATGATTTTGGCGACCAAGTATTAGTCACATTTGCGAAGCATGTAAAAGATAGCATTGATGATACGTGTTATTTTGCAAGACTTGGCGGTGAAGAGTTTTGCCTTATTCAAATAAACAATAAAGACACGTTTTGTTTTGCCAATACAGAAAAACTACTTCAAACAACTAAGACCATAAAGCTAATGACACCTGATAATTCAAATATAGGCATGTCGTTTAGCGCTGGTGTTGCTGTGTATGGTAATGACGGCATTTCACTTGATGAGCTTTTGAATAATGCCGATAAAGCACTTTATATTGCCAAAGAGAATGGCCGTTCGCGTGTAGTAAAGTTTGAAGGTGCTTAAAGCGCTAAATTGATTACTGTTACTTAATACATTTTAGATTCGCTTAAAGATTAACATCTAACTTTGCAGCTCTCCTATCTATCTCTATATACCTAACACGTAAAGGTTATGTTCAAAAGTTAAGTATTAACCATCACTCGGTTTATCTGAAATTAGTGCCTTCTATTGTAAAGCTTTCTTTTGCCTAGCAATTAGTTAATTAGTCTGGTAGAAAGTAATAATAAAAAAGCGAATTTTCATGTTTAAATAAACACGCTACTAGTTAGCTATAAGCATATTTTTGGGCTTGGGATTATGTGTATCAACCTAGATTCATTTGAAGTTTTTAATCTTGTGTTGGGGAGCTGTTCAAGTTTACCTGATGGATATCATGAAAAAGGGAGTGTTAGTTATCATATTCAAGGTTCAATTATCAAATGTATATCTGTACGTTTAAGTGAATTTTACTCTAGAGGTGAAATTTATACTGGCGATTTGTTAGTTAATGAAGAAGTTGTTGCTATGAACCCACAATTTCAACCTGAAACTATTACGCATAAGTTCTCTAACCAAACTGACTATCGGGACGATGGGGTTGAAGTGAATTATCAATTTAAAGTTGAAAAGGTTAATATTGAATTTAGCTGGCATTGGCTTGCTGATAAATTAGCGCCAAACTATATCTGTATTGAAATTGATTAGTGTAAAATATGCTAACAAGCTAATTAATGAAGACAAATATTGGTTATCAGCTTTTATTTACTATGTATCCTTTGCAAGAAACTAGAAATATATTTGATAATTAAATGCTGTTGAAAAGTAGCTAAAGTAGATGTCACTTAGGCTGTTACATGCCTTAGAATAGATTTTCGCTTCTTAAGCTTTACAGGACTGACTATGAGTCTGGAAAAAGGAATCCATATTAGAGAACTTCATAATTTTTTTAATCATATCTTCGAATATGATGTTTCAGTTTATGAAGCGTATTCAGATTTTGATAGTGACCTGAAACATTTTTCCTCTTTAAATGAAATAAAAGATTACGTTACTTATAGACTTCAGAAAACTGAAGACCATCACAAAGATATAAATTTATCATTACATTATAGAGATTCTTGCGGCCAAGTATTTATTGAAAAGCACGACCTCAACGCAGATAAGTGTAATGGTGCCAAATACCGATATACCAGCGATGGGTGGGGCATTATTAACTTTAACGTATTAATTGAAGGCGACTATTTTTGTTTGTTTTGCTTACACTGTCGTTGTGAAAAAGAGGCGAAGGACTGGGAAGATACATTTCCTGAATTTGGTAATCCTAGTTCTTGGGATTGGAAAAAAGTAAATTATCATATTAATAGACTTACCAAGTCTTATAAAAATATTCATAAAAAGCTAGCAGTAAAACTCTAAATAGACCGTGCTCTAGGGCTATTTTAGTATGCATTGTATTCATTCTTCACTTTGTTTAGTCTATTATTTATAGCTTGTTATTTGAGCATTAGGTTTCAATATTATGAATAAATGGAAATTCCTTCGTTTTGCTTTAATAACCTGTGTAGCAGTCTCATCTCTATTTACACCGCTTGAGCCGAAGGCTAACCCGGCTATCAATTTGAGTGCATTAGGTGTTATTTTTGTATTTACCTTTTTGGCTCTTTTATTTGTTGTTGGCATGCAAGTTGTTAATCCACCATCAACAAAGGTATGGCACAAGCCAGATTGGAATCGCAATCCATTCAGCTTGGAAGATCCAATACAGTTCTTTCATCTTGCTGCGTATATAATGCTTGTTCAAGGCGCTGTTGTTTTATTTCGGTTGCTTCTCTCAAGTATTCCATTTTACTTAGAAAGCTTAGTCCCGTTCATTATAGGGGCTGGCGCACTAATTGGAATCAAGCTTGCTATGCTTTTTTTTAGGGTGAAGTATGCTGAAAACACCTAACAACAGAATTAGAACGTTCATTATGATGCGGTTATTTAGCTACCCTATATGTATTACGAAGAGTTGAATAATGAATGAAATAATGGAACAACTGAGAGACAAGAAATCCCAAAAACGTCGTTCAGCAGCGAAGAAGTTGCGGAAGCTAAAAGATATTAACGCTGGTCCGTATTTATTGGCTGCGCTTGAGAATGAACTCAATGATGAAAGGACTTGGGAAACACAGTATCTGATGATCATGGCTATAGGTGAATGTGATTATAAGCCAGCATTGCCATTTTTAAATGGACTCGTAAAGCAAGATAATAAAGCAACTATGCTTTACGTCGCTATTGGAGATGCAATAGTAAGACTTTCTACAGAGAGCTACAATATTTAAGCTTATTGATATTGGCAATGAGGCACTCATTGAAGGGGCTTTTCGAGCAATGGCTATGCTAAAAATGATACCGGGTGATAGTGAGATAGAAAAAATTATCAATTACGTTGCTGCAAAAGATTTGAACCAAGGTATTCATTTTTGGGTCGTAGCAGCAGCTCCAGGGTGGTCAGGATCAATAGTAGAAGAATGCTTAAATTATTGTGAAAGGTCACCGCGTGAAGAAATCACCAACGCTGTTGCTCTGGCACGTAAGGGAAAGTACAAGAAATGGAGTCCACTGTAAGATGAAAAGGAGTAAATACGCCTTAACGCGTAGCTACCTAGCATCATTTTTAATTTTATTTAGTGGCGGAGTCAATGCAGTTGTTGAGCTATAAATACTTAAAATGAACGGCTAATAGGGTAGTTATAATCTTTATAACAAGTTTAAGCCAAACGTTTTATGACTTGGCATCATACAGTTCCAAAAAACACTCAATATTTGTTTAACTTAAGTGTGCTTAATGTAACTAGCATCACACCAATAGCAAAGCCCATTACTAAACCTCCCGATAAATCGGAACTAACACCAAATACCGTATCCGATTCTCTGACATTTGTTAGCCAGTGAAAGAGCATGAACGAAACGCTAGAAATTGAAGAAAGTAGAATTAGCTTTACCTTGTTAGACACAACAACCTCAAATATTGACGTATTTTAGTTTTATGGTTGTTAAGTAATAGCAGACGTTGATTGATATTGCGAACAATCTTGAAAGTGTGCAATTGGATTAGAAAAAAGCCCACAATAGTGGGCTTAGTGTTTATCGTAACTACAAAGTGTAATTAAAACCAATGGCAATACCGTCATCTTCGGTTTGTGACATCTGTGCTTCTTGATCAGCGTCATTACTCGAGAAGTCGCTAAAATCTTTACGAGCTTCAATATATAAAATGGTGTCTTCTGCCATAAAGTAGTGCGCACCAATTACTGCAAATTGGCGTTTAAACACATCTTCAGGGTCGGCATTAAAGTTCGGCTGAATAACATAGTCACTACCTGCATCAAAAACGTTATAAGCAACAAAAGTACGTATGTCATTATCAAAGCGGTAGCTTAAAATTGACTCTAAACCAACAGCATCTTTTATTAAGCGGCCTAAGTTGTCGGTATCGTGGTTTTCGTTTTTATTTATATTCGCTGATGCATACCAACCCGGTTTATAAAAATCACCATAGGTAATGCCCATACCATAAATTAAATCGTTTACTGATTGATTTCTGCCACCTGCGTACACAATATCGAACTGGCCACGGTTAACACCAGCAGTGACTTTTAAATTAGGGCTAACCGAGTAGGTGAGTGCGGCGCCATAAGTCGAGTTAAATTCTACTTTTTGTGCAGCATTATTGCCTTGGTTCCAAAGTACTTCACAAGAGCTTCTTGAAATATCAACGATGTCGCAGGTATAAAATTCATCAGATTTTAGCTGTGCCTGAAGAGCAAGATGAAAATCACCCCAGGTATTACGATACTGCAGTACTTTATCGCCGCGGCCTGTGCCATTTACAGCTCCATCATCTTTATTGTAGGTATAAACACCTGCAGCATTACCATCCCACACTAAGCTGTAGTTGGTGTTATAAACAACGTCGTACCATGCGCCCCATTGTTTACCTAATGTAACTTGGCCGTAATCGTCATGTTTAAGGCCAACATAGCCTAAGCGGTTATATAAAAACTCATCTTGAATTGATTCAAAGCGATTGCTGTATACGATATCGCTGCTACCAACAGGGTTTACACCCCATTCAAGTAAAGCAAACGCTTGCCAGCCGTTCTTTAATTGGCGCTTAAAATCAAAATTAATGCGTGATGCACCGTTTACTACCTCAGTTTCGCCTTGCGTATTAATCACCCTTGCATCGATAAAGCCACCAACAGTAACGCTATTGGTTTGATCGTTATAGATCTCTATGGCATTGGCTGTAGGTATGGCAAGCATGCCTGCAACAAATAAGGCAGTGTGTGTTCTTTTCATAAAGTACCTTGATTAAATATTGTCCCTAATAGGTATAATTTAGTTAAGGAACGGAGATTATCAAAGCTAAAATAGGGTCAAAAGTGAAAAATTATCATGCAACAAACCGACTTTGAGGAAAAATTATTCACTTTAGGTTCACTATATCGAATTATCAATGAGTTACTGAGCCTAAAAAACAGACACTTTCTGGCTTAACGTTCTGAGCATGAGTTTAGTGTTTGGTGTTTCGGCGCCTAAACCATACAACAAGGTCATAAAATAGCAGTCGAGTAATATAGCTGCTTTTACTTTATTAAATTGCGGTTGGTCGGCAAAAACTAATGATTGGATTAGCTCCATGTGCTGTTGCTGGAATGATTGCGAAAACAATCGCTGGCTAAAAAGCACTTTATAAAAGCGGTTGTGTAAACAATAAAACTGATAAAAATATTGCGCGTAATGATTTATCTTTAAGCGAGCAGGGCGGTGAATATCGGTTTCTTTTGCGCGCTCTAACACATCATTAAATTTATCTTCGAGGCAAGCTTCTAAAACAGCCACTTTATCTACAAAATGATTAAACAAGGTGCCAACCGCTATGTTACTTGCTGCTGAAATTTGCCGCGTTGAAGTATCGTTAAATCCTTGCTCAGTAAAGAGTCGCCAAGCCGCCTCTAAAATACGTTGGTGAGTATCGCCATGTTTGCTCATATTTAACCTGCTGTTTTTATTTGGTTATTTTAAAAGTGAGCGTGCTCATATATATTAATGAGCGCGCTCATTAAAGGTAGACGATAGTGATGAGCCTGTAAAATGAGCAAGTGTATTTAATTAAACTTTCATGGCGTGCCAAGCGGCTTTAGTTTAAAATTGCCCGCAGTTTCGTTTTTACTTTTTACCCGCTGGAGGGTACCGCTATCATTAGTACAGCTAATATCACCATGCAATTTGGTGCTAAACCTTTATTCGAAAATATCTCAGCAAAATTTGGCGATGGTAACCGTTACGGTTTAATCGGTGCGAATGGCTGTGGTAAATCAACCTTCATGAAAATCCTAAGTGGTGAACTAGAGCCATCTTCAGGCAATGTCAGCACAGATCCAAACGAGCGTATTGCTAAACTAAACCAAGACCAGTTTGCTTACGAAGAGTTTTCTGTAATCGACACAGTGATCATGGGACATAAAGAGCTGTGGGAAGTAAAAAAAGAACGTGACCGTATTTACAGCTTACCTGAGATGAGCGAAGAAGACGGTATGCGTGTAGCAGACCTAGAAACTGAGTTTGCCGAAATGGATGGTTATTCAGCAGAAGCTAAAGCAGGTGAGTTACTAATTGGTGTAGGTATTGGCACAGAGCAACACTACGGCCCTATGTCTGAAATTGCACCAGGTTTTAAACTGCGTGTGTTACTTGCGCAGGTACTGTTTTCTGATCCAGATATCATGTTACTCGATGAGCCTACCAATAACTTGGACATTTACACCATCAAGTGGCTAGAAGACGTACTAAACCAGCGTGACTGTACCATGATCATCATTTCGCACGACCGTCACTTCTTAAACTCAGTATGTACACACATGGCCGACATCGATTACGGTGAGCTTCGTATTTACCCGGGGAACTACGATGAGTACATGTTTGCAGCTACGCAAGCTCGTGAGCGTCTACTAAGCGAAAATGCCAAGAAGAAAAGCCAAATTGCCGAACTTCAACAGTTTGTATCGCGCTTCTCTGCGAACGCTTCAAAAGCAAAGCAAGCAACATCACGTGCTAAACAAATTGATAAAATTCAGCTTGAAGAAGTTAAAGCATCTTCTCGTCAAAGCCCGTTTATTCGTTTTGAGCAAGAAAAGCAGTTATTCCGTAATGCCTTAGAGCTAACAAATTTAACACAAGGCTTTGAAGAAACATTATTCAGTGGCCTTGAAGGCCTAGTTGAAGTAGGCGAGCGTATTGCAATTATCGGTGAGAACGGTGTTGGTAAAACCACACTTTTAAATACTCTTGCTGGTCGTTTAGCACCGAAGCAAGGTGAATTTAAATGGTCTGATAACGCTAATATCGGTTATTACGCTCAAGACCATGCTGACGAGTTCGAACAAGACATGAACTTATTTGAGTGGATGGAACAATGGCAACAAGAAGGTGACGACGAACAAGTTGTTCGTAGTTTCTTAGGTCGTATGCTGTTTTCACAAAACGATATCAAAAAGTCAGTAAAAGTGATTTCAGGCGGTGAGCAAGGCCGTATGTTGTTTGGCAAAATTATGATGCATAAACCAAACATCTTATTAATGGATGAGCCAACCAACCATATGGATATGGAATCTATCGAAGCGCTTAACTTAGCACTTGAAGCATACGAAGGGACATTATTGTTCGTATCACACGATAGACAATTTGTATCATCGCTTGCAAACCGTATTTGGGAAATTAAAGACGGCAAAGTTATCGACTTTAAAGGTACATACACTGAGTACCTAGCAAGCAAAGAAGCTTAATTAGCTGATGAGTGATTAAAAGCCATGCATGTCATGGCTTTTTTGTGCTTCTAGAGTCGCATCTTAATGTGGTTTGGGTATATAATACCGCCACAAAATAAGGACAAAAGTCCGCTTTTTAGAAAACTATTTAACTGAGGTGTATTTATGACTGTTGGCATTATTATGGGTTCCAAATCAGACTGGCCAACGATGGAACATGCGGCGTTAATGCTAGAAAAATTCGGCATTGAATACGAAACTAAAGTTGTTTCTGCTCACCGTACCCCTCAATTACTTGCTGACTATGCAAGTTCAGCTGCAGATCGCGGCATTAAAATAATTATCGCAGGCGCCGGTGGTGCTGCGCACCTACCAGGTATGGCTGCGGCGTTTACATCACTGCCAGTGTTAGGTGTACCAGTTAAGTCTAAAACACTTAATGGTGTTGATTCATTATTATCTATCTGCCAAATGCCTAAAGGTGTTGCGGTAGGTACTCTTGCTATTGGTGAAGCGGGTGCTGCAAATGCTGGCCTTTTAGCGGCACAAATTTTAGGTTGCCAACAGCCTGAAATCTTCGCAAAAGTTGAAGCTTTCCGTAAAGAACAAACAGACACTATCTTAGCTAACCCTAATCCTGCAGAGTAATATGAATATTCTAATTTTAGGTGCAGGTCAGTTAGCTCGCATGATGAGCTTAGCGGGTGCACCGCTTGATTTAAATGTTGTTGCCTACGATGTGGGTAGTGAAAAAATCATTCACCCATTAACCGGTGAAGTTCATAACAGCACATTACAACAAGCTATTGATAACGCAGACGCGATTACAGCAGAGTTTGAACACATTCCTGATGATGTACTTACACTATGTTGTCAAAGCAATAAGTTTTATCCGGGTAAAGCGGCAATTAAAACAGGTGGCGACCGCGCACTTGAAAAAGCATTACTTGATAAAACAAATGTTGAATGCGCGCCTTACCAATTAATTACAGAAAAAGCACACCTTATTGCTGCTGTAGAGCGTTTAGGCAAGCCGCTTGTGATCAAAACTTGCCAAGCGGGTTACGATGGTAAAGGGCAATGGCGCTTAAAGTCTGATGATCAAATTGACCAAATTTGGTCAGAAATGGCAGATTTCATAGCATCAGGCACTGAAAGTGCGCCGCATTCTATTATCGCTGAAAAGATGATCCCATTTGACCGTGAAGTATCTATCATTGGTGCACGCGACAAAGCGGGTAACACCGTTATTTATCCATTGACTGAAAACCAACACACCAATGGTGTACTTACGCTTTCAGTTGCGGGTAAAGAAAAAGCAGCGATTCAAGAACAAGCAGAGCTGGCATTTAACAAGTTAGCGCAAGAGCTTGACTATGTAGGTGTATTAGCAATTGAGTTTTTTGATGTACAAGGTACGTTATTAGTAAACGAAATTGCACCACGCGTTCATAACTCTGGTCACTGGACACAGCAGGGTACACACTGCTCACAGTTCGAAAACCACATGCGCGCTGTTGCAGGTTTACCATTAGGTAGTACAGAGTGTCTTCGTCCTACTGCTATGATCAACGTATTAGGTCAGCCTTCAATCCCACACTCAGTACTAGCAACGCAAGACGTTACAAGTCACTGGTATGGTAAAACGGCTAAACCGGGTCGTAAAATGGGTCATATCAATGTATCGGCTGATAACCTTCACCAATTAGGTGAGCGTTTAGCGGCACTGGCTGAAATTTTGCCAGAGCAAGACTACCCAGGAGTAGCTGATACCAGCACTCAACTTATTTTAAACTAATCAGTTTAAATTCTTAAAAGCCGAGTTTATCTCGGCTTTTTAATCGCTATTATTTATCCACAAACTTCGCTAATTTTGTACCTCTTATCTCAAAGCACTTGCGTCAAGAACATCTTGCTATAGACTAATATTTTTATATTAATATTAGTTCGTTATGTTACATCCTCGATTTAGAACAGTCGTATTTGCGTTCTTTATGGCGCTGTTTATGTCTGGATTTATGTCTTTAGTGATCAGCATTTTTAACGTTGGTTTAATCGATAACATTGCAAGCATTTGGCTTAAAGCATGGGCTTTTGCATTTTGTGTGGCATTTCCTACCGTTATTTTTGTTGCACCTGTGGTGCATAAGCTAACCAATAAACTTATCAGAGCGCCGTTGTGATAGCCGAACGCCCAAAGCAGTTTCTATTTATTGCACTATTTTTAGTATCAGCATTACCATTTGTTGGCTCTGCTACGGCACTTGTAGTCGGTGCTTTATTTGCCATGATATTAGGTAACCCATTTGCAGCGCAGTCACAAAAAATAAGTAAATGGATGCTAAAGTTGGCGGTGATTGGCTTAGGCTTTGCTGTTGATTTTAATCAAGTAATAGAAGTAGGGCGTAGCTCTATTGTGCTTACCATAGTCAGTATTACCGCGATTATTGGCCTTGGTGAAATTTTATCTCAGTTATTTAAGTTAAATAAAAACACCGGTGTACTTATTTCATTTGGTACCGCCATTTGTGGTGGTAGCGCCATTGCAGCAATGGCGCCGGTTATAAAGGCCAAAGATCACGAAGTAGCTATCTCACTCGCTGTAGTGTTTTTATTAAACGCCCTTGGCTTAGTGTTATTCCCAATGATTGGCCATTACATTGGCCTGACTGAGCAACAATTCGGTGTTTGGGCAGCACTTGCTATTCACGACACCAGTAGTGTAGTGGGGGCTTCCGCTGCGTATGGCGCATCAGCGCTTGCTATTGCCACAACCATTAAACTAACCAGAGCGATGTGGATAATCCCTTATACAAGCATCGCGGGTGTGTTTTGGAAATCGGATGAAAAAGCCAGTATCCCATTGTTTATATTTGGTTTTTTAGCAGCTGCACTGATTAATTCGAGCTTTCCTGAGCATCAAACACTATGGCATGCACTCAATGTTGGTGCTAAACAAGTGTTAGTAATGACCTTATTTTTGATTGGTAGTGGTTTATCTATTTCAGTCTTAAAACAAGCGGGCATTAAACCTTTTATCATGGCGATGATCTTATGGATCATTGTCAGCAGTATTATTTTACTACTTATAGTAGACGGATTTATTTCATGAAAAACGCTTTATTAACTTCTTCAATAGCACTGGCTGTAGGCTTATTTGCTAATAATGTATCGGCTGCTGATTTACGTGTTGCCACCTTTAATGTGAGTATGGATGCAACTAACTATGCTAAAAAAGGCGAATCAATAGATAAAGATGCTTTAAGTAAAGCATTAGCGAGCAACCACCAGCAAATTCGTAACATTGCCGAAATTATTCAGCGAGTAAGACCTGATGTAATTTTACTAAATGAATTTGATTATATTGATGCAGACAAAGGCATTAACGTATTTCGTAAAAACTACCTGCAAGTATCGCAAAATAAGCAAGTTGCCATCGATTACCCGTATTACTTTATTGCACCTGTTAACACTGGTTTACCTACTGAGTTTGACCTAGACAACGATGGTGTAAAGGGGCATTACAAAGGTGACGCACACGGCTTTGGCTTCTTTGAGGGGCATTATGCAATGGCAGTATTGTCGCGCTATCCAATCGATTTAGATAAAGCGCGTACATTACAAACATTCAAATATAAAGATATGCCAAATGCACAAATGCCTATCGACCCTAAAACAGGTAAAGACTGGTATTCAGCTGAAGAATGGCAAGCAATTCACCTAAGCTCTAAATCATTTTGGGATTTACCAATTGATGTAAAAGGCAAAACGTTTCATTTGCTTGCTTCACACCCAACGCCGCCTGTTTTTGATGGTGACGAAGACCGCAACGGTAAGCGTAACCACGATGAAGTTCGCCTAGTTGCAGATTACATTAACAATGCAAACTATATTTACGATGATAAAGGTCAAAAAGGTGGCTTAAAAGCGAAAAGCCGCTTTGTTATTGTTGGTGACTTAAATGCTGCGCCAGAAGGGGGTAAGGCACGCCCGAATACCACTGACCAAATTTTAAAAAATCCATTAGTAAATACCTCTTTTACGCCAACAAGCAAAGGCGCTAAAGAATCGTATAAAGAAGATTACGCTAAAAACTATACCGCTTATTGGCAAGCCCGTGCTGATTACGTTTTACCATCAAATTATGGTATTGAGATAAACGATGGTGGAGTTTTTTGGCCACAGAAAAACTCTGAACTGTTCCGTTTAATTAAAGATCGTAACGCATCGTCTGATCATCGTATGGTATGGCTTGATATCAGCTTAAAATAAGCTGTTATTAAACGGAAATCTTTGGCTGTTTATCCTATAAAAATTGCTATTTCATCAGTGCTTCTGCTTAAATAGGGCGAATTATAATAACCCGTAAGAAGCACTATGAAATTCAAAACCACTGCTAATAAAACGTTAGTGGCTCTCGCAGTCGCATCTAGCTTCATGCTAGCAGGTTGTCAATCAACCGCCTCAACGCCTTCTGAAGAACAAGTTACCAATGTAGCACCCGTTGTTGCTACTCCTGCTGATACAGGTTCAGCTGAAATCACGTTAGAGCAAGCAATGGCTCACCCTGATTGGTTAGGCCGTCAGCCTGAGCGTGCTTTCTGGAATGGTGATTCTAACAGCATTGTTTATGCACAAAAGCAACAAGGCAATGAGTTACGCGATTTATACGTTCAAGCGGTAAATAGCCAATCTGCATCACAATTAGCGTTAAACAAACTACACACTGTAGGCGCTAAAAATGCCGTTTATTCTGCAGATAAGAAACAACAGGCTTATGCATTTGAAGGTAATATCTTCGTTAAAAACCTTAGCACTGGGCAAATTACACAAATCACTCACGACAGCGCACAGCAATCAAAACCACAGTTTTTAACTGATGGTAGCCTTGCATATCGCCAAGGTAATGCATTTTATAAAGTTGATTTAGCAACGGGTCGTCAAGTTGAATTAGTTAACTTACACCTAGACGATGCACCTAAAGGTGTACAAGAGCCAGACACTTACATTGCAAAAGAGCAGCACAAACTAATTGATTACATTGCGCTGACGCATAAAAACAAAAAAGATCGTGAAGAGCGTAAAGCACAAATTAACGAGCAAAACGACAGCATTGCTAACGCACAATTTTATTTAGGTAAAGGTAAGCGTTTAGCCGATGTACAGCTTTCACCAAATGGCCAAGCCCTTGTTGCAGTAACCACAGAAAGCCGTTCATGGCGTGATGAAGGCGATATAATGCCTAATTACATTGCCGATGATGCACGCGTAAAAGCTGAAAAAGTACGCCGTCGTGTTGCTGATGAAAAGCCAATCAGCTCAGACGTTGTTTACATTGACCTTAAGTCAGGAGAGCAAACAACCCTTGCATTCGATACCTTACCAGGTTTTGATGAAGACGTACTTGCAGCAGTTAAGAAAGAAAACTACGCTCGTGATGGCAAAACTTATAAGTCTGAAAAAGCACCACGTGCCATCAACTTAATGATGGATTGGGGCTGGGACCAAAGTGCAATCCAATGGAACACAGATGGTTCAAAAGTGGCACTTATGCTTGAAGCATGGGACAACAAAGACCGTTGGTTAGCCACTGTTGATACACAAAACAACAAACTTGTTTCGCAGCACCGCTTACACGACGATGCATGGGTTAACTATGCATACAACGATTTTGGTTGGTTGAACAACTCAGACACGCTTTACTACTTATCTGAAGAGTCTGGTTACAGCCACATTTATAAAAAGCCACTTAATGGTAAAGCAACGCAGCTAACTAAAGGCCAATTTGTTGTTTCTAACTTAACGTTAACAGCTGATAACTCAGCGATTTACTACAAAGCCAACGTTGAGCACCCAGGTCTTTACGAAATCTATCGTGTAAACCCTGCAACCGGTGAATCTGAGCAAGTAACAAACCTTGATGGTATGACTGATTACCAGTTAAGCCCAGATGAAAGCAAACTATTGCTAACTCATTCAAAAATTATGTCGCCGCCTGAGCTTTATGTTGCTGATGCAAAAGCAAATACTCAAGCGACGCAGTTAACGCACACGGTTTCTGATGAGTTTTTAGCGAAGAAACTAATTGCACCTAAGATTGTTGCTGTGCCTTCAAGCCACACTGATCAGCCAATTTATGCAAAAGTATATTACCCAGCTGATTATAAAGAAGGCGAAACAGGTAAAAACCGTAAAGCGGTTATCTTTAACCACGGTGCTGGTTACCTACAAAACTCACACATGGGTTGGTCTGGTTACTTCCGTGAGTTTATGTTCCACTCACTATTGGCTTCAGAAGGCTACGTAGTAATGGACATGGACTACCGTGCATCGAAAGGTTACGGCCGTGATTGGCGTACAGCTATTTATCGTCAAATGGGTACACCTGAGATCCAAGATTTAGCAGACGGCGTAAGATGGATGGCAGACAACGCAAACGTAGATACACAAGCTGTAGGCACTTATGGTGGTTCTTACGGGGGTTTCATGACGTTTATGGCGCTATTCACACAACCTGATTTATTCAAAGCAGGTGCTGCACTTCGTCCGGTAACTGATTGGGCTCACTACAATGGTCCTTATACGTCTAACATCTTAAACCACCCAGATGTTGACCCGATTGCTTATGAAAAGAGCTCACCAATTTACTTTGCTGAAGGTCTTAAGAGCCATTTATTAATTAACGCGCCTATGGTTGATGACAATGTATTCTTCCAAGACTCAGTACGCTTAGTACAGCGCTTAATTGAGCTAGAAAAAGAAAACTTTGAAACAGCTATCTTCCCAGTTGAACCACATGGTTTTGTACAACCATCAAGCTGGTTAGATGAATACCGCCGTATTCATAAGCTATTTAAAGAAACGCTTTAATTCAATAGCGTTAATTAAAAACAGCCACTTTAAGTGGCTGTTTTTGTTTGTAATAGAATTATCCAAAAGGGGTTATTTGCAGTAAAATTCACTCACATCGAGTACAGTCTTACCTTGCTCTGAGTCGTTTTCAAAAATTAAATTATCACCCTCTAAACTCATTTTATAGTCTTTCATCCATGATAGATTAGTTATTAACTCCAATTCATAGCGATTAAACGAAGCAGGGCACTTTAAATACACATAATGGTGAGCAGTTCCAAAAGCTCCAGGGTCTGATGTGTAGACATAAAAGGTGCGATATTCAAATGCCTGTTCTTGGTGAACGTAATCAGTATTTGAGTTAAACATGATGTTGAATAATATAAGTAAACCAATACCAAAGAACATTAAGCATGAATACAAAATACTAAGAATAAGGGTTAAATGAGCAATAATTTTATTCTTAAACGATTCTTTAACGATACTGTATTTTGCTAACAACAGACAAAACCCAATACAAAGTGAACAAAATACTATGGTGTAATAAATATTATCAAGGCTTGCCATAAACGTTGGTGAAACAAATTTTAAGTTTACCAATTGGCCAAATAGCCCAGCCAATAGAGGCCCGTAAAGGCAAAATAAGATAATGCGAAGGTAAATATGTCCTTTATTTTCATTCATTTAAAATTCCTTTTTCTAGTTAACAAAGAACAGTTGTAAAGCGCGAGTAAGGTTACCCGCACTTTTTTATTATTTTTATAAAGACAGGCAAAGCGAGTAGAGTGCCGCCAATTGCGCCGATAAAGTGGGCATCAATGGCAACATTAGAGGCGATTAGCTGACTCACCGATTCACTCGGGCCTGCTATTTGCTCCCAAATCACTTTAGCCCAAGTACCAGCAAACAATAACCAGCCAGAAAACATGCCTGCTTGTACATCTTTAACTGCTCCCCAAATGATCACTCCGTGCAGTAGAGCACTTAATCCGGTGTAAATTTGGATATCTGGGCAAAATAGCCACACACCTAAGCCACACCATAATGCAAGAATGGCAATATTAAACGCATAGCGAGCAGGGCTTGTATGCTCAGCGTGCAGAGCCCAAATTAATAAAATTCCGGCACAATTTAAGCCTAAATGAGGCCAATTTGCGTGCACGAATTGACTAGTGAAAATGCGCCAAAATTCACCATTTGCAACTAACTCACGGTTAAATTCGAGATATTCATTTAAGTTAAAAGTAGCAAATAAGGAACTTAGTATTACTAAACACAATGGCGGCAGAATATATTCTAGTTTCAGGGGCAGGTTTATCATGTTATTTTTGTTGTATCTGAGATTGTCGCCTATTGTGCACGTTTAATTTTAAGATGCCAAATACACTACGGGATTAAGTTTATTTATGTTATTCAAAACCAAAGCGCTGTTAGCTCTGTCCACCTCTTTAATTTATTCAACGGCTATTTTTGCAACCCCTGCAAAAATTGAAACTCGCGAACCTGAAGCTGCTACAGGCTTTGCTCATAAACAGGTTGTTGAAGGCGATAAGTACATGGTCGCAGCAGCAAACCCTTATGCAGTAAAAGCAGGGCAAAAAATGCTTGAGCTAGGCGGCTCAGCAGTTGATGCAGCCATTGCAACGCAATTAGTACTGACACTGGTAGAACCGCAATCGTCGGGCATCGGTGGTGGTACGTTTATGATGTACTTCGACAGCAAAACCAAAAGCCTAACCAGTTTTGATGGCCGCGAAACGGCTCCAAGCAATGCTGATGAAACACTATTTTTAGATAAGCACGGTAAAGCCGTAAAATGGATTGAAGCCGTTGTAGGTGGTCGTTCTGTTGGTGTTCCAGGTATTTTAGACGCATTTGCCACCGCCCATAAACGTTACGGCAAGTTAGAGTGGCAAACCTTGTTTGGCCCTGCTATTGAATTGGCTGATAAAGGCTTTATTGTTTCGCCGCGTTTACATCAATTATTGGCTAAAGAGTTAAATCCAGGGGTTACTAAGCTACCTGTTATTCGTGACTACTTTTTCCCAAATGGTAAACCGCTTGCTGTAGGTACGGTTAAAAAGAACCCTGAACTTGCCGCGCTTTATAAAGATATAGCGAAACAAGGCATTGATGCTTTCTATAAAGGTGAAAACGCCAAAAAACTTGTGCATGCAGTGCAAAACTCAGCAGTTGCACCGGGTACTTTAACGGTTGAAGACTTAGCTAATTACAAAAGTAAAGAGCGTGCACCTGTGTGTGTTGATTATCGCCAATACGAAGTGTGTTCAATGGCACCACCTAGTAGTGGTGGTGTAGCTGTATTACAGATTTTAGCCTTACTCGAACATAAAGACATGGCTAAACTTAAACCAAACTCTGTTCAAGCATTGCATTACTTTACCCAAGCATCGCGTTTAGCGTTTGCTGATCGCAACGTGTATATGGGTGACCCTGACTTTATGCCAATCCCAACACAAGGATTACTCGATAAAGACTACCTTGCAGGTCGTGCAAAGCTTATTTCTGAAAAAGATGCTCACGCAGAAGCAGGCACACCGCCTAATTCACTTGCGTACGCGCAAGATGATGCTTATGAGTTACCATCAACAACTCATGTATCGATTGTTGATAGCCAAGGTAATGCGGTTTCGATGACCAGCTCTATTGAAATGGCATTTGGTTCAACAGTAATGGTGAACGGGTATATTTTAAACAATCAACTAACAGACTTTGCTTTATCGCCTACCAAAAATGGTAAGCCATTAGCTAATCGCGTTGAAGCAGGTAAACGCCCGCGTAGTTCAATGTCGCCAGTCATGGTGTTTAACAAAGACGGCAGCTTACGCTTAGTGGTTGGTTCACCGGGTGGTAGCCGTATCATTGATTATGTAGCTCAAGTGGTTGTAGGTGTGCTTGATTGGAACCTAGATGCGCAAACAGCTATTAACTTACCGCGCATTACTAATCGCAATAATTACACAAGCCTCGAAAAGGGCACTGAACTTGCCAACGCCGAAGCTGATTTTGTTAACCGCGGACACACAGTTCGTATCCTAGATTTAAACTCTGGTTTACATGCTGTTGAAGTTAAAGACGGTAAACTTTATGGCGCAGCCGATCCGCGCCGCGAAGGCATCGCTTTAAGTGATAAAAGCCACTAAAAACAAGCTCAGCAGCCTTAAAGCTGCTGAGTTTTCATGTATACTATCTGCTATGCTATTTAGAGCATAAAATTCATTTTCTTCAATGGTCTGACAAGGTGAATTGTCATTGCAATTTCGCCTTCAAGAGTAATAATGTCAGGTCATAATTATGACGCATCAAAGCTTGGAAATATGACTACAAATACCGATCCAAATTATCTTTATATTCCTTATTCAGGCCCAGGTCTGATCGAAACGCCACTATTAAATAAAGGCAGTGCTTTTTCACAAAAAGAAAGGGAAAATTTCAACTTAGCCGGTTTACTGCCACCGCGTTATGAAACGATCGAAGAACAAGTTGAGCGTTGTTACCAACAGTATTCAAGCTTTAGCGATAATTTAAACAAGCACATCTACCTTCGTGCTATTCAAGATAACAACGAAACACTTTACTACCGTTTAGTGCGTGATCATCTTGAAGAAATGATGCCAATTATCTACACACCAACGGTAGGCGATGCCTGTGAAAAATTCTCAGACATCTACCGCAGTGCTCGTGGTCTATTTATCTCTTATGAAGATCGTTTCCAAATTGATGATATTTTACGTAACGCGACTAAAGGCAAAGTAAAAGTTATCGTTGTGACTGACGGTGAGCGTATTCTTGGTCTAGGTGACCAAGGTATTGGTGGTATGGGTATTCCAATTGGTAAATTATCACTTTACACAGCATGTGGTGGTATTAGCCCAGCTTATACGCTACCAGTGATGATTGATGTTGGTACGAACAACGAAAAACTACTTAACGACCCTATGTACATGGGTGCTCGTCATAAACGTATTTCGCAAGAAGAGTATGACGAATTCTTAGATCTATTCATCAAAGCAGTTAAACGTCGTTGGCCAAATGTGTTACTTCAGTTCGAAGACTTTGCACAACCAAATGCAATGCCATTACTAAAACGTTACCGCGATGAAATCTGTAGCTTTAACGATGACATTCAAGGCACTGCTGCGGTAACTGTAGGTTCTTTACTTGCTGCATGTCGTGTTAAAGACGCGAAGCTTTCTGAGCAAAAAGTTGTGTTTGTTGGTGCAGGTTCTGCGGGCTGCGGTATTGCTGAGCAAATTATCAGTACTATGGTTGCTGAAGGCATTAGCGATGAGCAAGCGCGTTCTCAAATCTTCATGGTTGACCGTTTTGGTCTGCTTACTGAAGGTATGGAAGGCTTACGTGACTTCCAACAAGCACTTTGCCAATCTAAAGATGGTTTAAGCGAGTGGACATACAGCGGTGAGTACGCATCGTTATTAGATGTAATGCACTGTGCACAACCAGATATCCTAATTGGTGTATCTGGCCAACCTGGTTTATTCACAGAACAAGTTATTCGTGCAATGCACGCATCTTGCTCACAACCGATTATCTTCCCGTTAAGTAATCCGTCTAAGCAAGTTGAAGCGCTTCCATCAGATGTTATCGAATGGACAGACGGTCAAGCAATTGTTGCCTCTGGTAGCCCATTTGATCCGGTTGAGTATAACGGCCAAACGTTCCCAATCCCACAATGTAACAACAGCTACATTTTCCCGGGTATTGGTTTAGGCGTAATTGCTGCTAAAGCTACACGTATTACAGATGCAATGCTGATTGTATCAAGTGAAACACTGGCTGAGTCTTCACCACGTGCAAACACTGGTAAAGGCAGCTTATTACCAGCACTCACTGAAATCCAATCGTTAAGTAAACGTATTGCTTTTGCAGTAGCGAAAAAAGCGATGGAAGAGGGTGTTGCACTAGAGCTGAGCGATGAAGCGCTATGGGCAGCAATCGAGAAAAACTACTGGCTTCCAGAGTACCGTAACTACAAGCGTCGTAGTATCTAAGCTATAACACGCTGAGTAATTGAAAAAACAGGCTTTTAAAGCCTGTTTTTTTATATCTTAATAATAGAGTCTTGTTCATATTCAATTAACCCTTTAAGGTGATAATGAACGGAGTTTTTAATTAAGGAACAGTATTATGCGTAAGTTAGTTTTTACCGCTATGGCCGCCGCGCTAAGTTTTAATGCGTTAGCAGAAGCAACACCTGATGCGCCTCATATTTATATTCAAGGTAACGCAACGGTTAAAGCAATCCCAGATAACGTTAAACTGACAGTAGGTATTGTTGAAGTAGATAAAGATTTAATTGCCGCTAAAAACAAAGCCGATGCAACCATGGCGAAAGCAATTAAGCTTGCTAAAAGCCAAGGTGTAGAAGAAAAGGGCATTTATGCCTCTAATATCTCAATTCATCGCCAAACAGAATATAACCGCGAAACAGGTAAGCAAAACTTTGTAGGCTACAGAGTAACGCGTAGTTTGTCTGTTACCTTAACTGATATTAAAAAATACCCGATTATGCTTCAGCAACTAGTGAACTCGGGTATTAATGAGATCAATCAAACTCAGTTTGTATCAAGCAAGTACGAAGAGCTACAAAAGAAAGCGCAAAAGCTTGCTATTAAAGATGCGCGTGCTGCTGCAAAAGAATTTGCCAGTGACTATGGGGTTGAACTTAAAGGCCTATATACTGCATCAAGTAGCCCTCTCGATACAGGTAGCCAACCTTATATGCGTGCCAGCAAAATGGTTATGGCAGAAGCTGCACCAGATAACTATGTACCTGATGCATACAACGGTGGTGAGCTTACGATTAGCGCAAGCAGCTATGCGGTATATCTAATCGAAAACTAAATTCAGTTATTGATTGCTGGCAAACCTTGCCAGCAATTTTTCACCTTGCTGCTCTGAAATACGAGCAATCGCTTTTAGCATATTAGTAATCTGTTCACGGTCGTACTCATTACTAATATGCGTATCTATATCTTCAATAATTGCCCCTAAGTAAACAAACAGGCTATCTTTGGCTTTCTCGTTATCAGATGCTCTAAACAATATGTTTTTAAATGCCTCAAGCACGTTAACCATTACATAGGCGTCATTTTTTGCATAGTTACGAATTGGCGTAAAGTTATCATGCAACAGCTCATCGAATGATGTTTCGTGTATAAATAAGTGTGGTTGATTGTTATCGCATCGTTTAAGCGAGTAGTTCACATCGTAAATGTCTAAACGCAATATGAGCAATATACTCAACATATCAATGGCTTTTACCGCAGTACCGGGATCGTTAATACCCGGGCTCATAGCTTTAACTGCGATTTCTGAAATTTGTGTCATACCGTAGCGGTAATGGTCACTAATATATTCTTCGATATAAAAAATAAAGCAGTCTAGTAATTGCTCTACCAGTTCAGGCTTGTCAGATAGGTCGGTATCACATTTTAAAAACGGATAACCTTTAACTGTAAAGAAGCCTTGCTTAACTGAAATATAAATTTTAATACCGTGCTGTTGGCATAGTGCGCACAATTTATCGGTATGAGCGCCTTTAAAGTAGCCTTCTGTTTTACTTTTAACACTATGCCAGTCATCAAACTCAGGAAAATGTTCAACAGGATTTTCTTGTTGCATGCCAATTATGCATTTAAGCTCACCTTTGGTATTTTTAAACAAGTCGTTTAGTACATTATCGACCTGAATTGCTTTTGAAATTGAGTGAATAAAAAACACAAAAAAGCCCAGCGAAATTAAACCAAACACCAAAGAAAAGAAGATACCGAGTGATGGGATCCCCATGTCGCCATCGCCAATGGTACGTATGTTTATCAACATTAATATGGTGTAGATAATACTGCCAAGATAAAACCCTAGCACTAATTGGTGTGACTTACGGGTAATAAGCCCAGGTAACACACGCGGTGAGAGGCTGGCACTGGCACTATTAAGCACCACCATAACCATAGAAAAGCTAAAAACCGTTAGCGAGATAATGCTGCCTGCAAGTGTACTGAGGATGGTTCGGGCGTTCTCTTCGCTATCGACCAGTAACACGCCGATCAACTTTTTAAATTCCATAGATAATGACGAATACTCGACCGCTGTAGTTATTAAACCAAATAATAAAAACACCACAGAGAGCAATGAAGGGTAAAAACCGATACTACTGATCATCTCGCGGTAGTTATCGGCGATTTTTCTTGGCGTAAACATGCACTTCCTTAAGAACTGTTAGACATTAAATATCATACTGAGCTAACCTAACTACTTACTTAACAGCCTAGCAATAAACAGTGCTAAGCGTCTAACTTTAAATAAAAATTGGAAAAACTGTGATTGTTTCAACGTTTGCTGCCATTTTGGCCATTTTATACATTCAACTTAGCTTTCGTGTAATTAAACTGCGTAAAGCAAAGCGCATTTCACTTGGCGATGGTGGCGATGCTAGCCTACAAGCGGCAATACGCGCTCATGCTAATTTTATTGAATATGTGCCATTTTCATTGATTATGCTATTTTTATTAGAGTACCAAGGTCTTCCAAGCCATTTTTGCTATATTTTAGGGGCAATGCTCTTGGCTGGCCGTTTTTGTCATAGTTATGCACTCGCTGATAATCTGATGAAATTACGTGTATTAGGGATGATGCTAACTTTCTTAACTATGTTGATCAGTGCCGTGATGTTATTAGTTACACAGGTATTCTAATATGCAGAAGGTTGTTTTTACTTTACTACTTTTGTTATTTTCGATTTCAGGCGTAGCTGAAGTAAAAACAATCAATGGCAAAAAAGAAATAACTATCCCTCCAGCAACACTCAATATTATTTATCCTAAAACCATGCCAAGCCTCATTGAGGATAATTATTACCCGTTGCTTTTACTTAAAACAGCATTAAAAAGAAGTGGTTATAGATATACACTTACCCCTGCGGCAGAAGTGTTAGGGCAAAATCGTGTTTTAAAAGAAATCGAAAAAGGCACCATTGATGTTTCTTGGACCATGACCAATAAAGAGCGAGAAGAGCGTTTATTACCAATACGCGTGCCGCTTTTCAAAGGTTTGTTTGGTTGGCGTGTTATGTTCATTAACGAGCAAAATCTAGCGCACTTAAGTCAGCTAAAAACCTTAGATGATTTAAAAAGTATCTATTTTTTACAAGGTCAGGATTGGCCAGATACCAAAATATTACGCGATAATGGCTTAGTAGTTTCTACCTCATTAGATTTAGAATTTTTGTTTGTCATGCTTGAAAGGGGGCGTGGCGATTTATTTCCTCGATCTATCCTCGAAATCAATGACGAATATGAAGTATTCAAAAACCAAATGCCGCTGGCGGTACTTCCTCAGTTAATGCTTAAATATAAAAGCCCAATTTATTTTTTCTTTAATAAGAACGAACCAGAAATAGCCAAAGCAGTTAATAAAGGCTTAAAAATTATGCGTAAGAGCGGTGAGTTTGATGAGCTTTTTGATAAGTACAACGGCGAAATTATTAAAAACGCCCACCTACACGACAAAATTGTTATAGAATTGCGCAATTATGATTTACCAAGGTTAACCCCAGTCAACGACAAATCGCTGTGGTTATCATTTGATCAGGTGCCATGAGCTCTAAAATATTTATAATCGGTTTACCACGAACCGGCACAACCAGTATCTGTAACAGCTTTTTACAACTCGGATATAAAACCGCCCACACAGCCTATACCCAACAAGCAATTACAACCGCAAACGTTATTGCCGATACCCCGGTATTTAGCGAATACGCCTTACTTGATAAACATTTTGCAAATAGCCGTTTTATCAACCTTGAGCGCGATTTAACTAAGTGGCTGCCTTCGATTAGGCAGTTATTAACACGTATGCACACTAATTTAATGCGCCCAGATGGTGGCTTTAATATCCATTTAAAGCGCTGTTATCTCGATGTTTTTGGTCAGTATAGCTTGGCAGAGTTAGAATCTGATGAATACTTAACAACGTGTTATAACCGTCATCAACAGCAGGTAGCAGATTATTTTAAAGGCCGTGAACAGCAGTTATTAAAACTGGATGTAGCTGATCCAAACAGCCCGCAATTACTTCAGCAGTTTTTAAACACTCAGCAGCCAATTAACTTTAAACAGCTTAATATAGGCGGTAAGGTCACAGCGTGGAATGATATAAAACATCCCGATAAAGTGTCGTCGACCCGAAGTGGTAAAATTGATAAATCTCTTGGTTATAATCACACGTAAAATACGTTAAAATCGCCGCCATTATAAGTTTAGTTGTTCCTTATCATGTTTGAATTGAAATACCACACGCCATTTGAATGGACAGAAGGTGTCTTAGCTGACTTCGATACCTTTTTACAAGATCATGCTGCAGCAGAGAAAAAAGCTTCTGGTATGGCTATGTCTATGCTTTCTCATTACCCAGACCGTCGTAAGCTTGTTAAAGCCATGACAGACTTAGCACTTGAAGAAATGATCCACTTTAAGCAAGTTTTAAAGCTATTAATGGAACGTGATGTATCACTTGGGAATGACCAAAAAGATCCTTACATCAAACAAATTCGTGCGGTATTTAGAAATGGTCGTGATGAATTTTTAATGGACCGTTTATTAGTAGCAGGCGTTATTGAAGCACGCGGTCACGAGCGCTTTTCGCTTGTTGCAGAAGCTTTACCAGCAGGCAAAGAAAAAGAGTTTTATGTCGCGATTGCTAAATCAGAAGAAAAACATAAGAACTTATTCGTCGAGCTTGCCTACGAGTATTTCGATAAGCAAGAGGTTGATACACGCCTTGAAGAAATCCTTATCGCAGAAGCCGAAATCTGTAAAAATATTCCGTTTACAGCAGCGCTTCACTAGTGTGATGCTTGTGTATTAGGCCTTTTAGCCTAATACACAAATTAATGTTTTACCCCAAAGCAGTAAATTAGGGACTAAAAACAATAATTAAGTCTCCAGAAAATAGTTTTGCCAATCCTAATTGATTAAATAAACAGCATACATTCATCTTTCTCTCCTATAGTTAAATTAGTACCTAACTTTGAGGAATAGAGCATGAAATGGATGATGACTCTTACAACGCTGTCGTTAATAGGGATTGTAATTACCGGTAATTCAATTTACACCGAAGTTAAAATCTTTCGTTCCAACGATAAGCCAACCGAAATAACCGCTAGTATGTATCGCTCGCTTATTTGGCATAGTGATATTTATAAAGACGATCAGTTTTTAAATACCGCGCAAAGCTACTTCAGCGATGGCAAAATTGATACGCGTGAATACAGTAAACTTACGAGTTTAGCGAGCAAAATTGCCGGCCCTATCATCTACATTCAAGAAACCGATGAGCAACTGTGGCATGCAAGGTTAACCTATAAAAAATACCTTGAAGAAAAAACGGTCGAACGACTGGCAAGTTTACATTGATGAAAACTGCTTGATCAGCGTGTTAAGCTCAACAATGGTGGGCTTACCGCTGAGATAGTTTGTATCAAGATGGTAACTATTGCCAAGCCAATAGGGCTTTTTGGTCGTGTTATGGCCATGCACAGAAAAATCGATACTTGGATTTATTAGCGGCTTTTTGGCTTTGGTTAAGCTTCTATCCCAAAGCAATGCGCCAATCGCTTGTTGTATATCTTGTTTAGGATTTTGCCAATCCCAATCAGCACAGGTAGTATGCGAAAAACCAATTTTTAATGTGCCGTATTCAACATAGTAAGAAAGCGGACAGTTAAGTAGTTGCTTACAGGCGAATTCGAGCTCTTCATCTGTTGCTTCTAGATGCCAGCGGCCGCCATTCTCAACCCATAAACGGTAGTAACCTTTATCCTTTGCAAGTAAAGACTCAAGCAACATATGCTCGTGGTTACCAAGGCACATATGAACACCAAGCTCTTTAAAACGTGCAAGTAACGCAATGCTGTGCTCACCCCGGTCAATCACATCACCCAGTGAAAACAAAATATCTTTGCTTGGGTTAAAATTAACAGAGCAAAGCGCCTGTTCAAATTTAGTTAAATCTGCATCTAAATCGCCAATAACAAATACACGTTTGCTTTTTTCAAGTTGCATCTTAACTTGAATTGGGTTTTGCGAGGCAAGAGGGCTTTTAACTAAATTCAAAATACATTCCTTTAAGCAGTGTGTAGCTTAAGACTATCATAACTCGTTGCTATTTGAGCACAGGGTGGTTATTATCTAGCCTCACTTTTTAGGAGTTACCGCCAACATGAACAACTAAACCTGTTATCCAATTTCATTTTTATCTTTTTGGACCAACAGGGTTAGTAGGCGTTGCTCACTATCACTTTTAATATATTATTTCTCGTGTGATCACACGCTTATGCCCCTGTAATACGTGAGGCACTATGCCACAACTTCAAGCTTTTAGTTTATGTTACCAACATGACAATGGCGATGTTGTATTTAACGACCTTTCATTTTCACTTACTGCTAAAGTCACCGCTATAGTCGGCAGGAACGGCTGCGGTAAATCTATATTAGCGTCAATACTTGCTAAGCAAAAAGAGCCTAGCTCTGGTACGGTTGTTTGTCATTCATCCCTCGGTTTTTACAGGCAAATGAACGATGTAAATCAGGCTGAAAAGCAAACTATTGCTGAGGCGATTGGGCTAGAGCCAGTGTTTAAAGCCCTTGAAGCGATTAATCAAGGGCAATTTACAGAGCAAAATTTAACTTTGCTTGAAGGCAATTGGGACTTAGCAGATCGCTTTAATGCAGAACTTGTAAGGCTTGGCGTAAACAACAAAACCCCTTACTCATTAAGCAAACATTTTAGTGGCGGTCAGCTTAGCCAATTAAAGCTTTGGGCACTATTTACCTGCATAAAGCCCGATATTTTAATATTGGATGAGCCATCAAACCACCTAGATGCAAAAGGCAAAAGCTGGCTTATAAAGCAAATACACAACTTTAAAGGCCAATTATTACTAATAAGTCACGATCAAGAATTATTAGAACAAGCCAATGAAGTTTGGGAGCTAACAACCCTTGGTTTAACCCAGTATGGTATGCGTTTTTCTGAGTACCAAACACTAAAACAGCAGCAAGTTGCTGCCCTTGAAAACAAGTTAAACCACGTTGTTAAACAGCAAAGTAAGCTCAAAGCAGCAGAGCAACTACAAAAGCAAAAAGCACAACAACGTGCAGGTCAGGGCGCAGCCCTCAGAAAATCAGGCAGCCAGCCTAAAGTGCTAATGGATGCTAAAAAAGATAAAGCCAGCGCTAATTTATCATCTCAAAGTAAAAATGCAGCTAAGCGAGAGGGTATACTCACTCGTAATAAACAAGAGCTTTCTAGCCAGCTTGAACAAACTAAAGCGCAGCAATTTTATTTAGCGCAATCAAATGAAGCTAAGCACCAAAAAGTATTTAGCCTAGAGAACGTTGTATTAGCACACGGCACAAAAAAACCAATTAATTTACAGGTGTTCAGTGATGATAAAATTCATTTAGCGGGTGCTAATGGCACTGGTAAATCAACCTTACTTAAAACTCTGACATACGACACACCAGTAAAAGCAGGGCAGTTACATTGCAATCAAGCACTCTATTATTTAGACCAACATTTTACATTAATAAGCAACAAGCTAACCCTGCTTGAAAACGTGATGACTTACTGTAAAAACCTAGATGAAAGCACCGCACGAACTCTACTTGCCAGTATTGGCTTTAGAAAAGACGCTGTTTTTAAACACGCCGCAGTTTTAAGTGGCGGCGAGAAAATGAAGCTAGCCATGTGTATCGTCAGTAATATTGAAAGCACCGCATTTTTGTTACTCGATGAGCCCGGTAATCATCTCGACCTTGAATCAAAACAGCTCTTGGCACAATCATTAAGGGGTTTTAAAGGTGGGTTTATACTCGTAAGCCATGATAAATATTTTGTAGAAAGTATCGGCTGCAATAGGCAAATTGTATTATAAAATAGCCATTTATAAATAAGCGTGCTAGGGTGGTTGTAGGTACATTACAAGGAATGACAATGAATTTTACAGCCGCTTACCGTATTTTTACTGCTTTATTCATGCTGATAGTAACTATTGGACTAGGCATGACACTGAATGATTTTACTTCGGTGATATACGTGTTCGTGCCGTTATTATTAATGCTAGTCAGTTCATTTATGCCGTTTTTTAAACAGAGAAAACTGCGATTAATGCTGTTTGCAGCCCCAATCATTATTCTTTACTGTTTTGGCTTTTACCCTTGGCTTACAAATTATCAAGAAGTCGCCGCTTCATCATCCACCTCAACCCTCGATTTTATCATCATCCCAGTGTGGGCTACCTTATATGGCGCGGGTTTTGTTGTATTGCATGAAATAGCGCTGGGTGTTGCTAGGGCGTTTGATTGGGGGAGGTGAGTAAGAAATCGCACCTTCAAGGCCATAAATCTCTGTGACGTTAATGTTTTTGTTTAAATGAGTTTGTTTATTCGGCACTATCTTAAAGTGAGAGCGTTTGGGTAAGGTTAGTGGTACTGTCATCGTTACCAGGCTTTAAGTAAAACACTGGTAACGAGTATAAAATTTAGGGGATTAGCTTTCGGCTGAAAAGGGGTTTACAGCTAATTAAATAGTTCACAAAAATCTTTGAGCTTTTTTTTATCATAGGGTTTTATTTTCAAATATTCGTTTTCATGTGCGATTAAAGCAACATCTTTCAAAAACTCTATTTCAGCTTCGATAGCAGGTTTATCATGCTTAAAAAATGTAAATTCAAGTACGCCTATTTTGAAAAATATCATTACATTGAAAACATGCTTATCTAACGTACCATACAAATTAAGTTTATATGCAGTTTTGTGTCTTTCATCACTAATTTGACGATACTGTTGAAATAAATAGGTTGCAGATACATTGAAGTTCACATCACAATTAGCAAGTAAATTGTATGTTTCTGTACAAACATCATTATCAGCTAGAATGTCAGTAACAAAGGAATCATAATATACGTTTAATGCTTCTACACACGATATAATAGGGACTTCATCTTCATCTGATATTTGCTTATTAAGTTTTCTCTTAAGATCATCCAAATAAGTTGATGTGGAGTCCATAAGAATATGGAAATTGTTATCGTAATTCTGCTGTTCTAATCCTAATTTCGTGTCCTTCCATGTTAAGTAGAGCAAAAAAATTGTTATGAACAAGAATATGGGAGAAAGTAAGTTGTTGAAGTAAGTTGCAGTGTCTATCCAATTTTTGAGTGGTGCATCAAAGTGGAAATCAAACCTTAAATAAAAGAACAATAAGGAAATAATAACAGAAGATAATGCAGCAAAAAGTGACCCTTTCGCATAGATGTTTTTATCATTTTTCATGATTATACTCTTAGACTTGACTTTTATTTGTGAATAAATCTTTTTTACTTTATGGTGCACTTTTAGAATTTTCCATAATTATTAAGTTGTTTTCTATTATAAGGCCCCAGGCTCTAGGTGAAAGGCCCTTCAGTAAAAGCTTACCTTCTGCATGGTTAAGCACAATATTTGCAATTTCAACAAAAACTGTGTTTAGGTCATTTTTTTTTGCAATTTCTTTAGAATCAAATAGGCTTGCTATTATTTCAAGGTAGAAAATCCAAGATAGCATACTCACTCGAGGGTAATATGTTGTTATTACAATTTTTTTGTACTTTTCTGAATTGATAAGCTGCAACAATAATCCCAAGGAAATTAGCTTTTCTCTATAATCAAAAAATAATTTTGAGTATGTAACTCCCTCCAATAAGTTACTTGAGTTTTCTTTTTTCATTTTGTTGATATGAGTGAAATGCTCTAGAAAGAAACTTTCTCTACTCATGTATTTTTTTAATATATTACTTTTTTCACCCTTGTAATTAATTCCCTCAATTGGATTTTTCTTGTCTGACTTGTGTACTGTAATATTATTTCCGACCATATGAATGCTTATTGTTTCTAAATCCAATTCTTTCAATGAGTTCATTAGTTGACTTATTAATTCTTGTAATGTTGAAAAGTTTTGTAAATTCAACTGTTCCTTAAGTGAATCCCTTGTTTGTGAAAGTTCAGCTTTGCTTGTTTGCCAAGTAAGGAAAATCAGAATAGAAGTTATTGCTAGTAATGGAGGTGTAAGAACCCCATTAAAATAGCTAGCAGTATTTACCCAATTTTCAATTGGTGTGTCGGGATTAAAGTTAAAATTAGAAAAGAAAAAACCGCAAAAAGTTAAAAACATTAAAACTAACGCTATCACATATATTGCAATACCCATCTACATTCCCTCGCTTAAAAATTCCTTTTTACACGAATCTCAATTACTTAACAACTAAGCAGCCCCACGTATAGAGCGGATAATTGCACCATTACTTTGAATGTTCGCTACAACAACACCCACCACTTCACGCGCAATGTCTTGGACAATAAGCTATTGGAAGAGCTTCTTAAGTTAGTTCAGGCATAAGGCATGGAGTAGGGCATGACAGTCGATGCAAACTCAATAAACTTACTTTTCATTGTTATTGTGCAAATTGGTGGTGCGTTCGCTACCGTTGCCGCATTAAGAACAGATATCACTTGGATAAAACAGGTAATTAAAAAACACGGTGAAGATATTACGAAACTACAGGATAAATTATAATAGCGTCATTAGGTAAATATTTAGCAGCCAAATTGCTAACAGAAGCATTTATAAAGCGTGTCTGTTTAGCTACCGCTAAGCACTTAGCGAGTAAGTCGGAAAACAAACTTGATGACGAGTTAGTAAGTGCGTTATCAGAAGCTTTAAATTAAATTAAAGTTTCTTCTGAAGGCTTTTAAACAAAAGCCCGCTAATACAGCGGGTTTCTTCAAATTTAATTAAACTAATCTGGCTTTATCGATTATTTGTATAGCACCATAACCCCGTGTAAGTACACTAGAACTTAAACTTAACCTTTTATGTGCTCTTGACGAACCCATCTCGAATAAACTTGGAGCTTCTTCCAGTAAATCTAAGAAATCTTTGATTACAGCATGTTCCAATAGATTTTCTTTTGGGGGGAACGTTATTTCCCTACAATATATAATTGCATTTAAAGCTCTCAAATGCTCTGAAATGCAAGTGTGTATATCATTGAATTCTTTATTGTTTTCTGCGATAAGGTATTCGCTAAAATAGCTCAAATCTGTTAGTTGATGTTCAAAATCATAAAGCACTTGAGACATATTATTTGCTTCATCTTTCCATAGATTAAAATCAAACTCTTCAGGTTTTCTATATTTTTCAAATAATGCACTTAATACAATTTTGTTCATGTCGACTAGCTCAGAAGAGAGTGGTCGCAATTGTGTTACAACGAATGACCTGAATTTTTCAGAGCCATTTCTGAGTCGATATATTAAATACTCCTTATATGCGAAAAATACAGCAGCAAGAGTAAAAACACCTCCATTGAAGCTACCAATTGAAGATAGAGAGTTAGCCGCCGATAGTTTTTCACTAATTATTAACCAAGTGCCGAAGAGTGAAAGTACACCAAGTAAGCACAAAAGTATCTTACTAAAATACTTAATATAAAAGTAAGAAAACGAAATTTTGGGTTTTATTTTCATATTTAAAAATGAGCTTAAAAATTGAGTGAAAAGGTTACAGTCAATATAGATGTTAGTAAATGGCCTGTATGGCCATTTACTATTTTTTATGCTGTTTTTTTATCTCCATACTTTAACACAATATCTTTTAAAGCAAGCTGATCACTCATTTTGATTAAGTCATTACAATTGATATTCAGCGTCTAGCTTACTTAAACCAAATCGTACAGCTATCCAATTTGATCTTGTAGGGCATCTACGTGGCTTTCGTTATTAGGAACAGCTTATTGTAAAAATAAATCATAGTTAATGAACTTAAAGGCATAACGGTTACAGGCAGTGAAAACAAAATTGGTTTTATATTTTTGTAAGCCATACAAGAAACACATTTCAAATCTAGGTTCGTAAAATTCACAGTTGTAGTCTTATTGAAATGAAGTAAGTTTGTTGAAAATTTACAAAGTAAAAATGAGCAGTTCATAAAAAGCTATAGAACCGTGAAAACCCAAATTAAGCAAAAAAGGGGCTAAAAAACCTTAAAATCTAACGACTAATGAGGCTGCTAATATACATAAATATGTTATTTAACATAATATAAATTATAGGAAGTAATGCATCTATACATAGCTATACCTATTCTCTGTGCATGTTAAGTCCAATACTAGACGGTATCGGACATTAAGATGGTGTTTTATCATATTATTCATTTTATTAGTGCTTGTTTCTTGAGCTTAGTTATCTCATGACTTATATTAAAACTATCAACTTGAGATGTAACGATAAGATGTAAACGATATGGAATTTGTGAAGCCGTTAGAACCTATTCTGATAATCGATGATATGCAAGATATCCGCGACTATCTAAATCAAATTTTAACTGGTCTTGGTTTTGACGATATTTTAGAAAGTCGAGATTTTGAATCAGCTAAAACCGTTATTGAAGAAAAGTCGCCTAACGTAATCTTTCTTGATATTGAACTACCTAATACTGACGGTACGGAAATTCTTGAATACTTAAATGACCGCCATCCCCATACTCATGTTGTTATGTGCTCTGGCCATAATAGTCTTGAGAATGTGCAAAACACCTGGGAATTAGGTGCTAAAGGTTTTATCGCCAAACCATTCAACGCAAAAAAAGTCGACTCTGTTATGAAACGTCTAGAATTGATGGAAACCATAACAAATTAAGTAGTTTATGAATTCGACAATCCAACTCATTATAGATGACCTATCAACGGTTATTTTTGGTAAGCAACAACAAATCAAACTCGCCTTAACGTGTTTATTTAGTGAAGGCCACCTGTTAATTGAAGATTTACCAGGCATGGGAAAAACCACTTTATCTCATGCACTTGCCGCAGTTCTTGGCTTGTCATATCAACGTATTCAATTCACTAGCGATTTATTGCCTTCTGACATTCTTGGTACAAACATCTTTGATGCTAAAGAACATAGTTTTTCATTTCATCAAGGCCCGGTATTTAGCCAAGTTGTATTAGGAGATGAAATTAATCGTGCAGGTCCTAAAACACAAAGTGCACTGTTAGAAGCAATGGAAGAAAAACAAGTGACGGTAGATTCGGTTAAACACGCCCTACCATCACCATTTTTTGTGATTGCTACGCAAAATCCAGTGCATCAATCTGGTACTTATCCGTTACCTGAGTCACAATTAGACCGCTTTTTCATGCGTATTAGTTTAGGCTTTCCTGATAAACAAGCTGAGAAAAACCTCATTTTAGGCCTAAACAATCGTAATTATGACGACTTACCTGTTCGTATTAATCCTGAGCAGCTTGCTGTTATTCAAAAAGAAATTAATAAAGTAACGATAAGCAACTCGGTGGTTGATTATATCCTTGAGCTAGTTGCGTTTACTCGCCAAGATAACCATTTTGTAAACCCACTATCTCCAAGAGCCAGCATTGCGCTTGCCCGAGCTGCAAAGTCATGGGCGTATATTGAAGGTCGTGATTTTGTAATGCCTGAAGATGTACAAGCGGTTTTCCCAAGCGTGACTGATCACAGGCTTGGCTTAAACGCTGGTGACAGTGGCTATGCACTTAAACATGTGCCTGTAAGCTTATAAAACATGTTTAAGCGCCCTGCTTTTATTGATCAATTTCGTCAGTCAGTTTTTAATAAGTTATTAAAAAATAAGCACAAAACCAACGAAATTGAGCTTCAACATAAAACGATTTATGTATTACCCTCAAAACTTGGTGGGCAGTTTTTACTAATTGCATTACTGAACTTTGTGATGGGCATTAACTATCAAAACAACCTGATTTTAGCCATGGCGTATTTAATGGTGGTTGTTTTGGTGTTTGCGATACTCACCGGCTATAAAAATGTGCGAGGTTTGTCAGTTAAATACCAGTCAGTAAACGAAAGTTATGCGCCAAAAGCCCCTATTGCGCTTTTTCAAATTCAAGCACAATCATACTGTGAACTTATAAAACTGATTAATGACAACCTTGAATCTGAAACTGTGTCACTACAAAGTAAAGAGAAAAAGACCGTTGAAATAGCGCTAAAATTCAGTGAACGTGGTGCATATGGCTTTGATAGAATCAAAATCATTAGTCACTTTCCATTTGGTTTGGTGTCTGTATGGAGTTATATAGAGCCAACCGAAACGGTTTATGTTTACCCTCAGCCTATCGCCACTGAAAAGCTTGATACTCAGCTCCATGACAATGACGTACATGACGGCGATAACGCACAAGTTAAAGCCGGTAATGATGACTTTTATCAGCTTACCCCTTTTGTGCAAGGAACAGCGCTTAATAAGGTATCGTGGAAACACTACGCTAAAACTCAGCAGCTATTAACGAAAGAATTTACCAGTGACGCATCACAGGAATTAGCACTTAAATTCAATATGTTGAGTGGCAATAATGAGCATAGATTAAGCCAGTTATGTTTTTTGGTTAATCAACTAACCGACCAACATATGGCGTTTTCGTTAACCTTACCCAATAAACACATTGCGAAAGGCCAAGGGATCAATCATCAAAAAGCCTGCTTGCAAGCATTAGCGGAGTTTTAATTTTGAAGACACCGCTTATAAATACCGTTTTATCACTGCTGTTTATTGTTACCAGTGGCTTTTTATTTACTGAAGTACCTACTCCATTCTTAGCCATATTGGCTGGCCTTAGCTTTTTAAACCTGTTTTTAGGTAAGTTTTATAAAAAACTAAATGGATTGGTGGCGAATATTTTGGCTGCGGTTTGCTTAGTTGCCTTATTTGTTCTGGTTGGCGTGGGCGATACGGTCAAGTTATTTGTATCCATGATGCTACTTGCTAGCAGCTTTAAATTGCTACAAGCGAAAACCGTTAAACAGTATCAAACCGTTTGTTTACTAGTATTTTTTAACCTTTCAACGGTGTATTTGTTTCATCAAGGGTTATTTGAAACCTTGGTAGTCAGTGTACTTTACATTGTTAACTTCGCGGTACTTGGCTATTTAACTAGCCCGCAAAGCTTTAAGGCCGCTAACAAACAAAGTTTTAAAACCATACTACTAGCCTTACCCATAGCGGCGTTTTTGATTTTATTTTTACCTAAAATTCCAGCGTTTTGGCAGCTACCGGGGCCAAAGCTTGCTAAAACGGGTTTATCAGAGCAAGTTAACCCCTTTTCTATTGCGAAATTAGCGGAATCTGATGACTTAGTTTTTCGGGTAGAACAACAGCCAGGGCAAACCTTACAAGCCCCCTATTACTGGCGCAGCCTTATTCATGATGAGTTTAATGGTAGTGAATGGCTAATATCGGACATTTTGAAGTCTCAACAATTTAACCCAATTCGCCGTACAATTACTCAAAGTAATAGCGTTAATTATCAGGTTATTGCAGAGCCCTCATCATCAAACTGGCTGTTTGGGCTTGGCTTTGCGCAAAGTGCTAATTCTGATGTGCACTCAACCTACAATGGCTTGTTAAAACGTAAAGGTAACTTAAACAAAAACATTAAATACGCGGTAACTAGTAGTGAGGCTAAGCTGAGCCTAAATGACTTTGAAAAACGCTTATATACCCGCTTACCGAAAACAACTAATCCGCAAACGACGGCACTGGCAAACGAGCTGGCTGCTGAGCATGAAAATGCGCAAGCTTACTTTAACGCGTTGCTTGATTACTTTAATCAGCAGCAGTTTGCTTACACATTAACTCCTACACCCATGAATGGTGATAATACGCTAGACCAGTTTGTGTTTGATACCAAACGTGGCTTTTGTGGTCACTATGCCAGCACCGCTGCATTTATGTTTCGTGTAGCCGGTTACCCTGCCCGTGTTGTGTCTGGTTATTTAGGCGGAGAACAAACTAAAGCCGCTACGCTGAACATTTACCAATATGATGCCCATGCATGGGTTGAAGTGTTCTTTGATGAAAAATGGCACATATTTGATGCTACCGCTGTTGTTGCCCCGGAACGTTTAAACGGTTCGTTATCACAACTGGGTGATTTAAACGAAAGCTTTAACGATAATCTTAACTTTGGTCTAAAACGCTGGAGCCATTTTAAAGCAATAAACTGGCTTAGAATTCATCTTGAAGAACTCGACTATAAATGGACTAACTGGGTGCTTACGTTCGACCAAGAATCACAACAAAGTCTATTTGATTCACTTTTTGGTAATAAGTCAGCATGGCTAACACCTTTAATTGTGTTAGGTACATTATTACTGAGCTTTACTGGCTATTTCTTATATAACAAACGCCCTATTCGAAGTAGAGAGCCGCTGGTTGATGACATCACTAAGCTTTACCTGTGGGCAAAAAAGCAAGGCATTGAGCCAGTTGATACCAACACGCCACTACAAAATATTGCTTTAATTAAACAGCAAAAGCCTAGATCAGAGGCATATTTAAGTGAGTTTGAGCAAATAATCATCGAAGTACGTTATCAACAGCAATCATATAACCAAAATCGCAAAAACCGCGTACGAGTTCTGTTAAACTCTCTCAAAACAGCCAAATAGAGAACAATATGAATGCAGTAATTGTCGGCGTTATGTTGATGCTGATCCTGACACTTTGTCGAATTAATGTCATTGTGGCGATGACGGTAAGCGCAATTGTAGCGGGTTTGACCGCAGGCCTTGGTTTATCACAAACCGTTAATGCATTTAATGATGGCTTATCGGGCGGCGCTGAAATAGCACTGAGCTATGCGATGTTAGGTGCATTTGCGGTGGCTATTTCTAAGTCAGGTTTAACACGTATTTTAGCGTCTAAGTTACTAAAGCAAGTGAACGAGAATAGCCATAAAGGCGAAACAACGCTTAGTTATCTTATATTAAGTATTATTTTACTGTGTGCGATTTCATCACAAAATTTGATACCCGTACATATCGCTTTTATACCAATTCTAATTCCGCCTCTACTTGTGGTGTTTAACAAGTTACGCCTTGATAGACGTGCCATTGCGTGTATCTTAACCTTCGGCTTAGCCACCTCTTACATGGTGCTACCTTATGGTTTTGGTGGCATTTACTTATACTCGATACTACACAAGAACCTCACTGAAAATGGCCTAGAAATTGTTAATACTCAAGTGCCGATGGCAATGATCATTCCAGCCATTGGGATGTTATTTGGTTTATTGGTTGCGGTGTTTATATCTTATCGAAAACGCCGTAGTTACGAGTCTCACAGCCTAACAGAGCAACAGCAAGAGGTTGTAATTGAGCAGCCTAAAAAGGTGTTAGCAGTGGGAATTACCGCCGTACTTTGTTCATTAGTGGCACAAAATATTAGCGGCTCTATGATCCTAGGTGGTCTTGTTGGGGTAGCTATATTTACCTTATTTGGTGTTGTAAAACTTGAGCAAAACGGCGATGTATTTAGCAAAGGCATTGCTATGATGGCGATGATTGGCTTTATTATGATTTCGGCGCAAGGCTTTGCTTCGGTGATGAAAGCAACGGGTGATGTTGCTTCATTAGTTAGCTCTGCTGCAGGAATGATTGAGGGTAACAAGCCACTTGCCGCAGCATTAATTTTACTCGTTGGCTTATTGATCACCATGGGCATTGGTAGCTCGTTTTCGACAGTGCCAATTATAGCCACCCTGTTTGTACCACTTTGTATGGAATTAAACTTTTCGGTCATGGCCACAGCTGCACTGGTTGGCACTGCTGGTGCGCTAGGTGATGCAGGCTCCCCTGCCTCTGACTCAACACTTGGCCCAACATCTGGCCTAAATGCAGATGGTCAACACGACCATATTTGGGATTCAGTGGTGCCTACTTTCATCCATTTTAATATTCCGCTACTTGTTGCTGGCTGGGTTGCGGCAATGGTGTTGTAGAGTCGAGTTACTTTTTGTTAAAAGCCCCATTTGGGGCTTTTTTATTGGCTAAACAAAATACGCAGTGCGCGGTTTAGATCATGAAAGCGAATGGGTTTTGTCAGCACTTTGTTCATCCCTGCTTCTAAGCAAGTGGCTTTATCTTGATGAGATGCATTAGCTGTTAAGGCGACAATGGGTAAAGTCATTTTTAATTCTTCACGCATGTATTTAGTTGCTGTAATACCATCCATCACTGGCATCATCATATCCATCAAAACTAAATCAAAGCTTTGCTGTTGTACTTTATCAATTGCTTGTTGGCCATTATCTGCAAGGGTGACATGGTGATTGAGCTTTTCTAAAAAGGTTTTTATAAGTACTTGGTTGGTTTTGTTATCTTCTGTAACAAGAATAGCCATTGGCTCAAGAGTTTGCTCATGTTCAATAGCTTGCTGATCATCGGCGACGATAGAGTATGGTATGTAAATATTAAACTTAGTACCAATATTGATTGCACTTGCCACTCTTATCTCGCCTTTCATTAAATCAACTAGGCTTTTGGTAATGCTAAGCCCAAGGCCAATCCCTTCTACTTGTCGATTTACACCGTAATCATGCTGTTTAAAGGCATCGTAAATGCTGGCTATTTGAGATTGAGAGATCCCCTGACCAGTATCTGCTATCTCAAATAACAAATGGGTGTCATTAAAATCGGCTCTGAAATTGACAGTGCCTACTTTGGTAAACTTAAAGGCATTATCTAAAATATTAAACAGAATTTGCCCGACCCGAACCCCATCGATATTAATTTTGTTTGGTAAGCCATCGCTTATCTCTGTGGTAAATAATACATTAGAGCCTTGAGTGGTTTCTTGAAACTGTGCAGTAATATTTTTAACCAGCGCATTTATATCTGTTGCTTTAACATCAAGCTCCATCGAGCCACTTTCAATTTTTGAAAAATCCAGTACATCACTGATCAAATCAAGTAATAAGTCAGCGCTTGAGTTTGCGTAATCGAGCCAACGTGTTTGCTTGTCATTAAGTTCTGAATCGGCTAACAACTCCAACATGCCTACAATGGCGTTCATAGGTGTTCTGATCTCATGAGACATCACCGTTAAAAACTGAGACTTTGCTTGGTTTGCTTCTTCGGCTTTTTCTTTTGCTAATTGTAGTGCTTGCTCGCGGTCTTTATTTACAGTGATATCTTTGGCAATACCTAAATAACCGCGAAATTTCCCGCTTGAATCAAATTGTGGCTTACCACTCAAAGAGACCCAGGCCGGAGGCGACGAATTAACTTCAAATTCAAAATCTAAAAATTCAGCATGATCTGCCAGCAAGTGTTTAAAGTGTGACCATTTTTTTAACTGATTTTTTTCCTGCTCAGTGATGATGGCATCGAAATTTTTATGTAAAAAATGGCGCTTGTATAAGTTACTGTGGCTGGCGGTAGTTAAAACATTAATAAAGTGCTCATCTTTATTAGTACGCCAAAACCATTCGCTGGCGAAGTCTCTGAATAACTCAGATAACTCGCCTAGTCTTGTTAGTAAAGAGGTTGAGTGAAACTTTTGCCTGTTAAGCCTTGTTTGCGCAGCTAATTGAACCGCTACTTGCTGTAATAAGATTTTAATTGCGGTTTGTGATTTATCATTAAAACTAGCCTGCTCTTTTATATCGAAAAAGACCAAACACTGCGTTGTGTGTTCAGAGATATCAACATGAAAAATTAGATTATTTACGAACTCATTACTATAAAACAGTGAGTTATCTTCATTAAATAACCACTGTGACTGCGCTTGTTGTAACTTTGACTTTAATATTGTTTCGTCAAATTCAATGTACTTAATAGTACGCATTTCGAGGGATGCTTTTGAATCTTCGAAGTTTATTAAGCAAAACTCTTTAAACGAAAAATATGGCAGAAGCACTTTTTCAAGTTGAGCTTTTAATGCACGGCTATCGTTTATGCCATGAAATGCCGTTAGCTCAAGTTGTAATTGCTCTAAGTTTAACTCTGCCATTGCCATTCCTAGTTAATATTGCATCGCATATTGCAAATATAGAAAACAGTTCTCAGTTTAGCCATAAAAATATCAAAATAAATTATTTAAATTTCATTGTGTTATATAAATCCGAACACTTGGTACGGCCCATGCTAACTAAATATTAATCAAGTTTAACCAAGGTGACTGTTATGAAAATAGTATGCATAGGCGGCGGACACGGTTTATCCCATATGTTAAGTGCAATTAGACCTCACTGCGCCGAACTGACAGCTATCGTTGCAACCACAGACAACGGCGGAAGCACAGGTAAATTACGTAAAAGCCAAGATGTAGTAGCCCTTGGTGATATTAGACGTTGTTGTTTGCAATTAGCTGATAGTGACTCATTAATCCATCAAGTTTTTCACCACCGTTTTGATGGTGGTGAACTTAATGGTCACAGCCTTGGTAATTTAGCCTTATTAAGCTTAACCCAACAAACTAACTCAGCAACTCAAGCGGTTGCATGGTTCAATGCCATGTTGGGTAATTCAGAAACGATTCTACCTATGTCAGACGAACCGACTGATTTACTAGCGGTTATGTCATCAGGCATCAAAGTATTTGGTGAATGCGATATTGATTCACAAGAAGAGCTCCCAGACTATTTAACGCTCTCACAAGATGTGAATGCTGCTCCTGGTGTGGTTCAAGCTATTGAAAGCGCCGATATGCTAATAATTGGCCCTGGAAGTTTAATTACCAGTGTAATGCCTGCCATGTTAGTTGAAGACATAGCTAAAGCGGTGCAACAAACATCAGCATGCCGATTATTTATCGAAAATATTGCCAAAGAAGCCAGCGTAATTAAATCGCTCGATATGCAACCGGTTGATTGGCTCGAAGGCATGCTTGGTTACCGGTTTTGTGACATGAGTATCTCTTTAGATGCGCTTAGTGAAATTGTGTCTCACTTTGACGATGTTGTTAAATCGCCAAACCAGCAGCACGACATTGAGCAGCTAAGTAATGTATTTGGCGAAATATTAAAAATGCCGTTAAGCCTAGAAGCTGAGCAACTAGTCAGTAGCAATCAAACTTTGCGCGTGAGTTAGCGTTTGTGCAAATTGGTCTTGCAGTAAGGCTATTAAGCTTTGTAATTCATCGTCATATTGTGATGTCTTCGCTTTTTGCTCAATTTGTTCTGCAAGGCCGCCTACGGCTAATGCCCCGTAACTACGGCTACTGCTTTTTAAACTGTGGGCATTTATTTCGATTTCGGACTGTTTCGTTGCGTCAGCAAGATCTGCAACGATTTGGCGGGACTCAGTGATATATACCTGCAAAAGTTGTTTTGCTAGGTCGTCACCAACATCCTGTTGTAATTGCGTAAAGGTCGCAGTATCTATCATGGTCTCACCTTGGAGTGAATATGAAATATAGTGTTATTTTATTCGTAGATTCAAGCTTAATTGGTGGCATCGAAAGCCATTTGATTGCCATGAGTAAGCTATTAGAACGATATAATATTATGAGCTCGGTACTATTTTATCAAGATCATAATAACCGTGAATTATATAAGCGCTTAGAAAATGCAAATATCACTTTCGGTTTTGCTGGCGGAAATTTAAAAAGCTTGAACGAAATACTAAAAATGTTTCCTCGCTCAGCGTTACTCCATACCCATGGGTACAAGGCAAGTATCATGGGCAAGTTAGTGTGTCGCTGGCAAAACCGCCCTTGTATTTCAACTTATCATGCTGGAGAAGCTGGCACGGGTAAGGTTTATTTTTACAATAAGCTCGACAAATTGCTAAGTTACTTTTCACTTAACTTTGCTGTTTCTAGCAAACTCACAGAAGAGCTTTACAATGCTGAATTACTTGAAAATTTTATTCAAGTAAATGAGCCTACTAAAGTTTTAGGTCTAAAAAATAATGATCAATTAAACGTTGGATTTGTTGGTCGTTTATCCCATGAAAAAGGCCCTGACATTTTTATTGAAACAGCCAAACGATTCAACACACCTAACTTAAAATTTCATATGTTTGGTGATGGCCCTATGGTCAATGAGCTTGATATGTCAGGGGTGAGTTATCATGGCCAGTGTGAGCAACAACAAATATGGCAACAACTTGATGTATTGGTGATCTGCTCTCGTGCTGAAGGTCTACCTATGGTGGCATTAGAAGCAATGGCACACGGGGTACTCGTTATTGCATCGCCTGTTGGTCAGTTACCACAGATAATAAAGCACCTATCAAATGGGTTAATGATGACTGAAAGTACAAGCGATGCTTTGCATAAACAGCTAAACAACGTACTTATGTTGAGTGTAGATCAAAGAAGTTACATGCTAGGCAATGCACAAAGACTTATTAAACAACGTTTTTCTGGAGAGGAGCAATTTAAGCAGCTAGATAGAGTCTATAACTCTAGCTTACTTGCATCTCTTCCCAGCTTTTAATTTTACGATAAATCGTAGATGGACTCACATCCAAAAGAGCGGCAGCTTTAGGTATATTGTTATCACAAGCATCAATGGCTTGCTCAATATAACGTTTTTCTACCAGCCAAAGCGGTTCAATATCGGCTTGAGAAAATGCTGTTGCAACTTCGCTGATGACTGGAGCGGCTTCCATTGATGGTGCTGCAAAACTTTGTGACGGCATCACCTCTGGGGTTACAGCATTAACCGTTGCTGCGGCTGGTTGTGATTGATTTTGTGCATTTGGTAATGCTGGGATCATACTCGCTTCAATGTAGGCTTCATCATGCAAAACAAGAATGTTACGTATGGTATTTTCTAATTGGCGAACATTACCAGGCCAGCCATAGCTCAAAAATAGATTTTTAACGCCTTCTGACATGCCTTTGTATGCACGGCCTTCTTCTTTACTTATTTTTTTAAATAATGCATCGGCAATTTCGATCACATCTTTGCCACGCTGATTCAACGGCGGTAAGGCAATAGGGATAACATGAAGGCGATAATATAAGTCTTCACGAAAACGGCCTTCTTGCACTTCTAATAATGGGTCGCGGTTGGTGGCGCATACAAAGCGTACATCCACTTTAACTTCTTTTTCGCTGCCTACTTGCTGGTAACAACCGGTTTGTATAAAGCGCAGTAGTTTACTTTGCAGATTGATGTCCATTTCACATAGTTCATCTAAAAACAACGTACCACCATCAGCTTGTCCTGCGGCACCTTCGCGATTGGCAATCGCGCCAGTAAATGCGCCTTTTAAGTGACCGAATATTTCACTTTCTATTAAATCTTTGGGTATTGCTGCACAGTTAAGGGCTACAAAGGGTTTATTCGCACGCGGTGACGCTAAATGTACCGCACGGGCGCAAAGTTCTTTACCGGTACCGCTTTCACCAGTAATAAACACAGTGGCTTTACTTGCCGATGCTGATTTTATGATTTGGTAAACAGATTGCATTTCTGATGAGCTACCAATCAAATCATAATATTTACCGTTCTCGTAAGTTGTTTGATAGCTTTTGACTGTTTGTTTTAAATCTTTAAGTTTTAATGCGTTGTTTACTGTAATGCGAAAACGATCGGCTTCGATTGGTTTTTCTAGAAAGTCACTGGCCCCGAGTTTGATGGCTTTTATTGCCATTTCTTTAGTGGCATGCCCTGTTAAAACAATCACTTGTGGAGCTGAGTCTGGGTCTAAAGAGGATAAAATATCTAGCCCGTTCATATCAGGCAGCATAACATCTAAAATCACTAAGTCAGGCTCAAACTCCTGTAATGCAACGACGGCTTGCTCACCATTGTAGGCAATGCGTGTTTCGACCCCGGTTGGGATCAAATATGATTGGTACATCAGCGCTAGCGATTCTGTATCTTCAACAATGAGTATTTTAGGTGGCATTACAGACTTCCTTTATTATCGTTTTATGCTGAGATAAAGTGATTATTTAACAGTTCCTTATTAGTAGCTTAGTGCGTATTTGACCGGTTTGTAAACTCAAACTTTAGTGTTTATTGATCACAATTAACGAGGCATCGTCTATTTCAGCAGTTAACTCAACTTGGCTTGCCTGCCAAAGTGCATAAGCAAACTCTTCACTTTGCACATTTTCGTCAGTTAATTTAGTAATAATTTGGTCTACATCACTTAATTGCTGATTATCAAGCCAACCATCGGTGAATAATAAAATGTGTTCAACGTCATTCAAGTCATAACTATAATGTTGATAAACATGATCATCACTAAGGCCCAGTAAGGGATCAGTGCCGCTTAGCTGGATCAATTTACCATTTTTGGTTATCACACAGGGGGCTGGATGACCTGCGTTAAACCAATGAAGTGTGTTATTTTCAATAAAACTTATTAGTAAAGTGACTAAACTAGTTTTACATAAACGCTGTTCATACAGGGCTTGGTTCAAGGTTGTTAAAACGTTTTGTATCGGGATTTCTGTCGCTAAACAGCCACTTAAAAAGCCCTTTATGGCAAAACTTTCTTTTAGTGCTGTTATACCGTGCCCCATCATATCGCCAATAATCACGGGCGCTTGTTGCTGGTGGGGATACATGCAAAAATCTCCTCCATTTTGGCTGATAATGGAGCCAAAATTATAGGTATTAAACCCCCCTATTTTTTGCCTTGTTTGCATACGCTCTTCATTAATTAAATACTTTAATGCAGAAAAGCGATGCACAATGCGCTCGATACTTTGCAATAAGCGAGTTTTGCTTACGGGTTTTACTAAATAATCATCAACCCCTAACAGGTTTATACGTTTTATAAGTTCTTCACTGTCATCACCTGTCAGCATAACCACAGATAAATTAGTTTTTAGGTTGGATTGATTAAGCTTTTTAAGTAATGGCTCACTGGTGCCATTTTTAAGTTTATAATCGAGCAATAAAATTGTTGCCCCAGAGGTGAGAATTTCTTGCCAACCCGATTCACTGTCTTCGCAGCAAATAACCTGAAAATGCTCAGATAAATAAGCATTCAGCAAAGCAAGTTGTGCTTTATCATCGTCTATGTAGATAAGCGTGGGTCGCTTATCGATATTGGTTAAACAAAAAGAGAATGTATTCTGTTGGCCAACAGTTTTATAACAAGCGTTTGGAAAGTAATGCTTGATGAGGGCAACGCCCATGCCCCCTTCCACTAACTCGCCACTGTCTAATTGCCACCCTGATGCTTGTTGATTAAATAAATCATAGCTTGGCATGCTGTCTTTAAATTCAATTAAAAGCTGTTTATCGGGCAGTTTATGCATAGCAAACTGCACATGCATTGACGTTTCTTGGCTATGGCGTAACAGATTAGTTAGGTACTCGGTTGCTACTAACCCTGCAGCATCAATATCTTGATTTTTAACACTAATCGCTGTTAAAACATGTTTTAAAATATGACGAATCTCACTAACTGTAGGCCAGTCTAAACTAAATGATTTTTGGTATAAGCAGTCCATACAGGTTCTCAATAAGGTAAAAACAACCAACGCTGTTTAATAACTTTGTTTAATAAGTACTCTGTGAGTTTAGGCCATTTTGGTTGAAACGCTTTGAGCGTTTTCACGATGCGGCTACCCAATGGAGCAAACTGATGCTGAGCGACAACAATTTTTACGTTATTAACTCCAGCGTGTTCTAGATTTGCCATACCGTGACATAGAGCTTCTTCGTCGTTATAACCAAGTGATACCGTTAAAAATGTCAGTTCGGTACATAAACTAAGCGCATGCAGCGGTACATTGCCGCGATTACATTTAAGAGCTGGGCTCATATCTAAAAAAATATAGTCATACTCTTGTTTTATGCGTTCTATTGCATCATTTAGTACGCTTTTATTTTTCACCGATTCAAGCTCTTTAAGGTGCGCCATGGTGAGCAAGTCTACCTGCTCTGTATTGATGATATTCAGCTGACACGAAATATCGCTGAAGCACCAAGACTCAGGGGTTTTTGGCTCATCAAACTTAAATGGATTTAACGGATTTAAGTCGATAATAAGCACTTTGGCAGCTTGCAAACTTAAGCGCTGTGCAACACTAGCACAAAGTGATGTAGAGCCTTCGTTACCGGTTAACGAAATAAAGCAGATGCAACGGGCTTTACTGTTATCTATTTCGTTACACACGGCTTCAAGTTCTTGGTATTGCGCTGGTATTAGTTTCATAAGCCCACCACTAAAGCTACAACAGTAATAAAGTCTAAGAAGTTTGATTTAAACTGGCTCATTAAATCTTGGCCTTTGTCTGGTACATATAAAGTATCGCCAGCACGTAACACAGGGATATACGCTGAGTTAGGGTTTTTAACGAATTCTTCTAAATCAAATACACGAGACTGTTCTTTACAACATGAATGATTTACCACCACGATTTTGTCGATAAGCGCTGAGCTTGATGGGCCGCCCGCTTCTGCTAATACGTCAAGTACCGTCATGGTGTCATCAAAGCTGTAACGACCTGGCTTTTCAACAGCACCCATGATGCGAACTACTTGCTCTTTTGGCGTACGTAACCAGTCTTTATCTTTTTCTGGGATATAGATGGTATCGCCCGGTAAAACATGTGGAAATAAGGTTTCATCACCGGTTTCAAAATACAGTGCAAGGTTTAATTTACTGACTCTTGCTGCATTTCCGTTACGATGAGTAATACGAATATTGCGTAAGTCAGCGTTATCTGTAGGGCCATCAGCAGCGGCTAAAATGTCGATAAAGTGCATATTAGTATTAAATGCATAGCGACCTGGTGAGCCCACCTGCCCCATAATGTAAATAGACTTGCTTGATTCTTGACGGATCCATTGAGATTTATTGTCTGCAGGGTCAACCGGTAACTCTTCAACAATAATGGTGTCGCCAGCCATTAAATTTGGCAGTTCATATTTGCCCGAATCATTAATAGTGTATTGCTCTAAATCGAAACGTTTGGTCACATCACCGTTTCTTACAATTTTAATATCATTGATATTGGCACCCTTAGTTGGGCCACCGGCATGCGCAAGTAAATCAGTAAAGTCCATTTCAGGGCTCCACTCATAACGGCCCGGAGATAAAATGGCACCAATAATTTTGATGGCACGTTTTGGCGGTACTTTTAACCAGCTTTTTTCGTTTTGATCGGTTTTCTCTGGTACAAAAATCACATCGCCTGGGTTAAGGCTTGGCACTTTTACTGTGACTATTCCTTCGCTGTAACCTTGTAAGTCAAATAAGATGCTTTCGCCTGCTGGAGTTAAGATTTTAATCTGACGAGTTTCAGCAAAACGGGTTGGGCCACCTGCATTAGCCAGAATATCTAAAAAGCTGGTGCTTTCGCCTGCTTCATAAGCGCCCGGCTTTTGTACTTCGCCCATGATATAAACTGTTCTTGAAGTGGTATTTACATCATCAACCATGATAGGCACATAAATAGTAGAACCCGCTTTTAGCTCAGGCATAGTGTCGTTATTAGGTTTATCTAAATACGCTTTTAAATCGAACACGACTGGGGTTTTATCGACGATAACGCGAATTTTGGTTACATCTGCATAGCGGGTTACACCCTCAGCACGCATTAGCGCATCGAGTACACTCATGTTTTCTTTAAATGAAAAGCTACCAGGATTGTGCACCTCGCCAAGCAAAGTAATAGCACTGTTATCACTTGCATCACCTGATGCACTTAAGGTTTGTGCATCAAAGTCAATTTGTACGTTACCTAACAGCGGAGACACTGGCACAAAGACAGTGTCAGAGCTTTGTAATGCTGGTAATAAGTCAATGTTGCCTGAATCTAAGTATGCTTTATAGTTAAACTCAATCATCTCGGTGCCACGGCGAATTTGTAAACGGTCTAATTGAGCGCCTGGTTTTAAGCCGCCTGCACGGGCGATGACCATTTGAATGTTGCCATCTTTAGGAATACTTACTTGTGATGGGTCGTTCACATAGCCCATAACATTGATAAAAATATCTCGTGAATGAATTTCGACATAAAAGTCATCCATCGCCACATACATTTCACTTAATGCTGTGCGTAGCTGGCTTTGCACATCATCTAGCTGTAAGCCTGCTACTTTAAAACGACCTAGCTCTGGTAAGGTAATAGCACCTTCTTTATCAACTTCAAACGGTTCGCTAAATTCAGCTTCGCCTGGTAGGTATAAGTAAAGTTTATTACCGACTTCAATCTCTTCTGCGAAAGTAGGTAACGCGAATATAAGTAAGCAAAGTAAGATTAACTGTTTCATGTTATTGCTCCTTAGGACCATTTAAGATTTTGGTCCAGCTGGATAATGCATGTTTTTGTTTAGTGGCTTTATCGTCACTCATGTCGATAATAATTGCCTCTACTCGTCTATCTGAATGACGTTTTGAGCGTGAGTCAGGTTCGTCGCTGTACGGTGTTAAACTTCCTTGCGTTAAGGTTGTTATTGTCGCAGGGTTTACACCATAAATACCTAGCCAGTGTTTTACTGTTTCGGCACGCTTAAGTGCTAACTCATAGTTGTTTTGTTGCTGACCACTAATGTCAGCATGACCAACAAGCAGTAAGTTAACTTCATCAACTTGTTTAATTAAGTCAGCCGCTTGTGCTAAACGTGTGATGTATTTAGGAGTAACCTGAAAATCATTCAGCGAGAACTGGTTATCACTATTTAAAAGCTCAGTGATCTGGTCTTTAAGTGATGCTGTCATGTTTTTTTCAGTATCAGTAACGCCTGCACATTGGCTCATCGCATTAACAGTTTCAAAGTGCTTCGCAAGCTGATTTAAACCGTGATAGTGAATAAGTAAATCATGCTCAGCATCAGACCACATTTGCGCTGCTATTAGACGTCTTATACGGTTTTCGTATATTTGTGCTTTTAGCAGTTGTGCTGGCATACATTGCTGTATACCTTGAGCTTTTAATAAATCTAACTTTAAAACATGATGTTCAAATTCGCTTAGCACCACGGTTTCTTGTGTGTCGTAAATCATCTCGTGTTGTTCATCAGTAAGCGGATAATTTTGATATTTTTCAGCCCAGCCTCCTTGCCCCTCATCAGGCCAAGAAGCACATCCACCAAGCGTTAGCAAAATGATTGTAAATAGTATGTGCTTCATAAATCACCTCACGCGATATCAGCTTGTTCGATAAATGGAATCGTCTTATCAACTCTTAATAGACTCATTAGTTTGTGTGGTTGCCCAGACACATTAAGCAGTGATAATTTTTGCCCTTTTTTCTCGATGCGTTTGTATAGGAACACCATGGCACCAATGCCAGATGAATCAATAAACGTAGTAGAGCTAAAATCGAGTACCACACTTTGCTGTTTGCCATGTGCAACTTCTTCAAACTGATCTTTAAAGCCATCGACGGCTAGACCAGAAAAGTCACTAGGTAGTGAAATTAGTTTGGTATCGTTAGAAAATGATGTGTTGTTAGCCATGATCTTCACCTTAGTTAAATTGGTTAGTCATAGTAACTAGTACAACTAAAATGCCAGTTTATAAGATGTTGAAATTTAAAGGCTAAATAATGGGGTGATGCATAATGCAATTAACTTTTTGCTGTTAATTTGCATTATGCAACGTGATTTGCTTAATTCATTTTGCAAAATTGAGGTGGTTTACTGCCCTTTACCAGTAAAAACGACCTGTAATGTTTTAATCACAATTGAAAACTCAAGCTTCGCCCAAGCACGCGGTGATGACATACTCAGTGAATAGGCGTAATCCCAGCCAATTTTACTGCGTGCATCGTCTATAGTTTCATCGTAGCCGTTCATCACTTGAGCAAGACCAGAAATACCTGGTTTAACACCGTAAGTACGTTGGCAAAAATAAGGGATGTCTTTTTCTAATTTACCATAAAACACAGGGCGCTCTGGTCTTGGACCAATTAGCGACATCTCGCCTTTAAGCACATTAATTAATTGCGGAAGTTCGTCAATTCGTGTTTTACGCATAAAGCGCCCTACTGCCGTTATTCTTGGGTCATCTTTACTGGCCCACACAGCACCAGAGCGTGACTCAGCATCAACCACCATAGAGCGAAACTTATAAACATAAAATAATTCAACGAAGTCATCTGAGCTTTCACCCACTCTAAGTTGCTTAAATATGATAGGACCTTTAGATGTAAGCTTTATAGCCAGCGCTGCAATTAAACAAACAGGCCAAACTAGACTTAACGCAAATAAGGCACCTGCAATATCTAAGCTTCGTTTGATGACTTTAATAACAGACTTGGTTTGTGCTTTACTCGCAGATTTTACACGTTGCCAAGGAGTGTCAAAGTAACCTTGTTCATAACGAATGATCCCCCAAAGTGCTAAAAAGTAGCTGTTTAAGATGTAATTAACTTTATCGACGATAGGAATACGTTTTTTAAAGGCGAATATAGTTTTAACCGCTTGCACTGTATGAAGCGATAAAATGCCTGTAGCAATAAATTGTGACCATACAGATTGCGTGACGATAGCCTCTATAAATACACAAGCATAAATACAGGCTAAAATAATTGGCATAACCCCACGTAATACTTTGTGCGAGAAAAAGTTCATACAAGTCCACCCTAAACGCGGATTAAGTAATAAAAGCAGCGCTTTTATTTGTTGCCAATTACCGGCACCTAATCTTACTCGGCGTTTATAATCTTCACTTTGCTCATCGCATTCGCGCTCGTAAATGACAACGTCTTCATCAACAACAGCTTTCCCGCCTTTGCTTAAAGCTTTCATTGATAGCACGAAGTCGTCGTTAATTGTGTTTTTGTCTAATTCATTTGCATACTCTGCGCGCATGGCAAACATAGCTCCTGGTACGCCAATCACAGCGCCAAGGTTCGACTCTGATTTTTTCACTTGGTTTTGGTACTGCCAGTAGGCTTTTTGCGCATCTGGTGCATTTTCATCTAAGGTGTAAACACCTGTAGAAATTGCCACTTGCGGATCTCTAAATTGCTTAGCTACTTTGTTTAATGCATCAATGCTCAATAAAGCACTAACATCAGTGAACAGTAAAATATCATTGTGATATTTCGCCATCCCCATCAAGGTATTTAACCCTTGTACTTTCCCTTGGTTTTCATCACGATGGTGAAAATAGCACTGCACGCCTTGCTTATGTAATACCTGCTGTGCTTTAAGAGCTTGTTGATAGCTTTTATCGGTGCAACCATCAAAATAAACATGAATAGAATAATGGTGAGTGTCATATACTAGTGATGCTAGGTTATAAAGCTTTTCTGCAATATGCTGTTGTTCATTGTAAGCACACATCAAAACAGCAATATTCGGTGTGTAGTTGTTATCAAAAACGGTTTGCTTGCTTGGTTTTTGCTTTTTGCCTGCAACACACTTTAGTAATAATGGGTAGCCAATATGATGATATGCAGCAATACACATTAAAATGATAAATAATGTAGTAAAAATAGTCATGGTTGGCTCCTACACTGCTAATGCAGAATATAAATTGTCGTATTTACTACTCATGGTTCTTGCATCAGCGACTGCAATTGCATGATGACGAATGCAAAGACCATGTGGCAGTTTACATGCTCTCAAAATAGCCGGTGCAAGCTTGTTAAACTCGTTCAACGATACAAGCTCACCTTCGTTATCGGTGACAACTTCATGAATTCCACCTACATCAGACGCTACAACTGGAATACCACATGCCATGGCTTCAATAATCGATAATGGCAAACCTTCACGCTGTGAATACAAACACATCACGTCGATACTCGAATAAAAGGCTCGCATATCGTGAACGTTGCCTAAAAAGTGCACACGCTCGTTAAGCCCTAAATTACGTACCAAATTCATTAAAATGACTTTTTGATCGCCATCTCCAGCAAACACCATATGGTAATCTTCAGGTAAGTAATGCAATGCATGAATAAGATCTTTGTGTCCTTTTCCTGCAATTAACCTTGCAGCACAGCCAACTAGCTTAACTTTGTGGGGTAAATTGAGCTGATTTCTGGCGGTTGATTGATTAATTGCGACAAAATTATCACAATCTATACCATTTAAAATGGTGCGCTCAGGAATGATTGCTGTTTTAGCTCTAAATTCATCGGCAACAATTCGTGCATCTGCGACCCAATAAATATTCGTTAATGAGTTAAGTAACTTAGTGAAAGTACATTGTTTAACGTTATTTAAATACCAGGCATCATGAATTGTTGATATATGACGAACCGTATCACCGGTCAACGCACAAGCAAGGCCTGCATAAATAACAGGGCCAACATGATGACTGTGAATAATATCGATATCATGCTCTTTTATTAATGCCTTTATCTTTGCGATAACAGAAATACTCACGCCTGGTTTTTTGTTTAAACAAATAACTCGATGGCTATATTGTTCAAGCTCTGGCCATTGCTCAAACGCAGATTGTCTGTCTCCTTCAAGAGAAACAATTATACTCGAGCTACTAAATTGACTGTTTTTGAGTAAAGTAATTGCCATTTTTTCTAGGCCACCTACTTGTAGGTGTTGAACTAAGTGCATGACATTCATGATTTATCTCCTTCAATATTACCGAAGTTAGTTTCGGCATTGACGATAGGAAGTACTGTTACCACCTCTGCGCTGGTAAGTTTTTCGATGGTTTTAATATCTTTTAAGTGACTATCACAAAGTGCAGCAACAAATACGCTTGCACTACCTGTGAAAATCCCAAGCACAATGCCAACGATAACGGTCATCAGCATTGAGGTATTGATAGGTTGTGTTGGGCTATAAGCTCGCTCGATAGTTTTAACTTTGTCAGGTCCTTCGTATTTAACTAATTTGCCCGTAACTTTGGCCATTTCGTAACGGCTCAGCATGTCTTTATAAAGTGACTGTTTAACATCGTAATCACGCTCTAGTTTACGTAATTGTTTTTCTACATCACTGGTTACTAACAGACGTTCACTGACAAGCTGCACTTGCTCTTCGAGCATTGCAAATTCTTGTTCTTGCTGAAGTAAATTATTACGGGCCTCTTCAAGCGCAAGAAGTTGTGAAACTAAAACGCTGCTCTCTTTACCATCACCAGACGGAAGCGTATTAACCATTTGCCATAACTGATCAAGATCCGTTGTGTCTAGCTCTTCACTAGATTCTAACAGCGCCTGTTGGCGACTTTTTAAGTTTGCCAGTGTGCGTTTTTTCTCGATAATCTTGCTATGTTTATCGGTATAGCGTGTTCTCAAAAGACTTAACTCTGATTCAGTACGAATTATCTTTTCTTCTAATTTGCCTAAAATTGGATTGGCTTGCCCTACTTTACTCACTAAGGCATTCAGTTTTGCTTTAGCCCCTGAAAGAGCAATTAGCTTTTGTTGTTTTTCACTTAGTAAGCTGTCGAAGGTTTGGCGATTGCTATGTAATACATCGGGTAAGGTATTACTGTTTTTGGTTTTAAAATCAGCCAGTGCTTCTTCAGATAATTCAAGTTCTTCGCGTAAACTATCGAGCTGTTTAAAGAAAAACTGCTCAGAAGTATCAAGTGACGCCTTTGTAGGCGCTAATAAACGTTCAATAAATTTTTCGACAACCTTTTCAAGCACTGGCTTCATTTGTGATTGGTCATGCCAAATAAAGTTTATGCGGACCAGCTCATCACCAATTAAAGAAAGTGATAACGCTTTAGATAGTTTTTGATGAATTTCTTCAACTTGTTTTGGAGTAGCATCTTCAGCTATTAATTGGGTTTCTTTTGCTACTGCAATAAGTACCTTACGGCTGATAACTAAGGTACGCAGTGCTGCCATACGATCAGAAAGTTGAAACGAAAAAGACAGATCATCTAAGTAAGGATTAAGTAGTGCAGACTCTTCGATTAAGATGGTTGCGTGATTGGTATATTGTTTTTGCGCAGATAAACCAAGTGCAATGACGACGATTGGCACAATGCAAAACGGAATAATAAAGAGCTTAATACGCGTGTAAAGCGCATAAAGCCCTAAATAAATTAACCGTTTGATCTGCTCTTTAACTAACATACTTTACCTTTTGCTTTGCATTTTGCGAAATTGCTCGGTTTTAATTTGCAAATTGATAAAAACAACCGAGATTTCTATAGATAGTTAGTTAATTGCAGTTAGTGAGCCAAAATGAAAAAAGCCGCATCTTGTAGCGATACAAGATGCGGCTTTGGGTTGAAAGATTTATTTAGCAAAACCTAAGTTGTTTACAGACTAACTTGGCTTTTGCTTGCCAGCTATGATCCTTTGCTTGCTGAGATTGGTTTGCTCGCCAATTCAAGTTGTTTGATTTACTTAGGCTTACAGCATAGTCTAATCGCTGAATAAAGCCTTGGTGGTTGTCTGCTATTAATATGGTCTCTTGGTATGGATTAACCGCAGCAAAGCGTGTTGTCACAATAGGTGTGCCTGTGGCTATGTATTCTTTTAATTTAAGTGGATCACAGGCTCTGATCTGCTCATTATCAACAAATGGCAATATAGATACCTGCCAATGCTGAGAAAATGAAGCTAAACGATCATGCTCTACAGCCGGTATATGGGATACATTGTCTAACTTAAGTAGCTCAGAGAAGTCTTCGACAAGGTGGCCTATCAATACTAATTGATACTCAGGCCTTTCTTTAGCTAGCTTCAACAATAAGGCTTTATCAAGCCAAGCATTCAAGGAACCATAAAAACCAATAATAGGTTTGCTTATTTGCTTCAGTTCAACGGCTTTTGTGGTTTGCGCGGTAAAGAGCTCTAAATCGACACCATGAGAAAGCATTTTAACTTTAGATTTCGGCATTTTGTTGGCAAGAAACTCACTCACAACATAAATGGTGTCTGCTTTGGCAATAAGGTCACTTTCAAAAGGCGCGACCATTTTATGATCAACACCCGCAAGTGCCGAGAAGTCATCTCCGCAGTAATAAATGACTTTATCCTGCTCTCGCGGTGAAATTAAACTAATTGCCGTAGGCACACTAAGCCAATAAACAATTGGCTCATCATCTATGAAACCTTTTCGATTAAAAATCCATTTATTAAATAGCCTTACTATAACGCTATCGTGCCAAGGTAAAACCGCTAATGTGTGTGCTGTTAAATTAATGTTCTGGCTAGTATTCGTTGTTTTAGCATTTGGCCTATTGCGCTTAGATGAAAAAAGGGTGCGCTTTGATAAAAAAAGACTTTTTAATTTATTAAAAACTCGTTTCAAATCAATCAAGCGAAATGTTGGTTTTCGCATACCAATCGAGTTAATCCAAATAACCTGATGTTGTTTTGCTAGTTGTTTAAATAGGTGCTGTGTACTACTTGGGTGACTTTGCCAGTCTTCGCCGAATACAATAAATTTCATAGCGTCCCCTCCAGCTGTTTAACAATTTTTGCTGGATTGCCAGCAACAATAGTATTTGCTGGCACATCTTTAGTAACTACAGCGCTTGCAGCAACTATAGCACCCTCGCCTATTGTTACACCTGCAAGCACAGTTGCGCCGGTGCCTATCCAAGCGCCTTGTTTGATAATGATATCACCAACTTGGCATTCATCATCAGGCTCACCTAGAGCACGTCTTTCAGAGTTTAAAGGGTGACCAGGAAAACCAGCTAAAAATACCCGACCTGCAAGGCGAACATCATCTTCTAAAACAATTTTTCGACCAACAGAAAACGCATTCTGCCAACCAATATCAACATTACTGCCAATTATAAGTTTGGGTGTGTAATTACCATGACTACGCCCACAAAAAGTACTGATGCCACTAATTCGTGTGTTGTCATTACAGCTAATTTCAAGTTTTCCTAAAATTTGCGGCATGCCAGAATACAGGTATAAATTTGCTTTTGAGCCCTTGATTTGGCTTTTAAATAGTGGTGTGTAATAAAAAATGCGCCCTAGCTCATTCACTACTTTTTTAACCAATAAATGCAATTTATATATAAATGAATGAATACCTGGGATAACCCACATTTGCGGATTGCGAATCGATTTCGCAAATTGAAAAAGTGATTTTGCGAATGGGCTGTCGCTTGATTTAAGCCATTGTTTAATATTTTCACTCATGTGAGGTCTCCCTTTGTTTATCGATTACAAGCTTTTCTAAGGCAATAGTTAAAGCAAGAATGATATATATAGGCCATGTAAATGCCTGAGTTAAAAAGGTGCCTGACACCATAAAGCCAATTAGGCCGCCCTTTAGCGCTTTCGCATTTACATCAATTTGTTTGTCATTAATCTGTTTATTCATTAAGAAAACACGGTTCAAGGAGCGATAAATACAGGCAATCACGAGCACAAAAATGCATATTCCTACGATGCCTGTTTCACCTAATACCTGAAACCACGTACTGTGTACTGCATGATTCTTGCCATCCCAATGTGGGCTATAAAAATAGTAATTAACGACAAAGTTATTAACCCCAACCCCAGTTAATGGATTATGTATTGCCATATTGATTGCAGCTTGCCAAGCGTAGATACGACCCATTGCAGATTCATCAACACCGCCTTCATGGGAGCCGCCACTTTGCCTATCTGCAATACCTGCAAAAGCAACCATGGCTAACATGCCCACGGCACCAATACAGCCGACCACTACAGGATTTTTAACTTTCTGGTAAATAAAGAAACTAAGTACAGCAGCAATGCCAAGTAAGCCTCCTCGGCTTTGTGTTGCAATAACACCGCTGATTGCGATAACTAAGCAAATAAATGCAATGATGCGTCTAAATTTATGGGCACTTGAATCAAATACTTCAGCAGCTAAAAAAGAAACGGGAAACATCATTACAAGTGATAAATCGTTAGGATCACCAAGTTGTGAGCGAAGTTCTCGCGAAATAGTGACGCGAGTTCCTTCTACTAGGCCGATGCCATTCATTTTGTTACTTAGGGCAACTAAGGCAATGGCGGCACCTGAGATCATGATGCCAATTCTAACCACATTAAAATGCTTTAATGTGCTCATCCACCACGAGATTGCAAATACCATAATGAGTACTTTTGTTAGTACACCTGACCAGTACTCCATCGCTAAACCCCGATTTGAGGCACTAAAAACGCAAACAGTCAGCCAAATAAACCAAACAAAAAATATCAGATGATTAGTATGCCAATGTGGCTTTAATTTTTGTGAGATAAATAGATGCCAAGCTATTCCCAATAGCGACGCAAGCGCGAGTAACTTAGGAATTTTAAAAGGCATTAAAAAAGGAAAAGCTTCGTGTAATCTAAAGTAGCTAAATAAAATAAACAAAATTATAAAAGCCACACTTACCTTTACTGCAGTGAAAGCGGCAAAAGGTAATAGCAGCAATGCAAAAACTGCTATCGGGCCCAAAATGGCATAGGTAACAACCACAAGTAAGGTTACTAAAATGCCATTAATGAATAACTGATTTTGTTTATAGTAATTGAGCATGGTGATGCTCCTTCATTAAGCTTTTTATTACTTGCTTAATTAATGCTCTATATTGATAAGCCAAACCAACAATATAGATAAAACATACGATCCATTTAGCCAAACTAAGTTCGATAAACTGTAAAGTGATCACTGTTATAGAGCCCAATGCTAACCAGCTTGGTACTAATGCTCCAAAGTTTAGCTTTAGAGGCTCGAAATACTGACTAACTGAGTAAAGGCAAACTAATTTAAAACTTTGCATAATGATTAGCGCCAAAATAGCGCCTTCAACACCAAGTTTTGGCACTAAAAAGTACAGCAGACTAAGACCTAAAAGTGCTGTAAAGAAGTTTATAATTGATACAAACACACCATTCTTATGCATGTAGCAACCAATATTGAAAATATCGCTGTGATGGCGTATGGCAACAACAATAATTAATAAAATCAGCCAGCTATCTTTGCCATGGTATTCAGCAGGAAGTACTGAGTTTAATACGATTGGTGCCAGTAAACTCATCAAAACACACATAGCTAAGCCTGCATTTAATGAGGTTATTGCATAATTTTGATATTGCTTTTTATCTTGCTTAATTAAGCTAAAGCGTTTGGCGAACCACCAAAGCCTAATGGGCTCAAATGTGAACGAAGTTATAATGGCAAATTGCGCTGCAACGTAATAACTCGCTAAAACACTCTCGTCAAATTCAGCAACGATAAACCAGTTTTCTGCCCCATTACCGGCATAAACAAATAAACCTGATGCGATAATTGAAGTTAAGAATACAGTCTGTGATTTTTTTATTCTCCAGCTAAAGCGAGAATAACTCACTTTAAGTGCACTTCGCATATCACTTAAGGTTAAACACATAATAATGAACGTGCAGACAACACCTGAAACCATTACACCGGTTACATTAAAACCAAGAACTAACAAAGTGATTGTTAAACAAGTTTGTATGACAGCATGCGCAATACTATAAAAACAATACTTTTGCGCGTGACCAAATAACCTGTAGTAGGTGTACGGGATAGCAAGTACCGAGGCAAAAGTTAAATTTAAAATAAGTAACCTAAAATCAATCACCTTTATTTGCGCAGGTAAGGTTGCAATAATTTGCTCGCTAAATATAAAGCTACAGCCTAAAAAGATCGCACTAAAACAGATTGTTAATACCAGAGAGTCTCTAAATAACGCCATTTTTTCACGAAAAGATGGGTACTGTTGTTTTAGTAGTAGCTCAGGTAAACCAAGAGAAACCACTAAAGAGCATAGCGCCGACATGGTCACCAAAAAGTTCAGCTCACCAAACTCGCTCTTTTCTAAAAAGCGAGTTGTAATTGGTAAAAGTAAAAAGCCAAACCCTTTTACTGCAAAAATAGCTAAAGCAAAGTAACCAATTTGTTTTAAGTTACTCATAAAACCTCCCTATAAAGATTCAACCCATTTGGAAAGTTGCTGAGCTTGCTTAACTGCGTTGTAATGCTCGTTAACATGTTGCTTAGCATTTTGACCAAGTAGATAACGCTTATGTGGAGATAATTGGTGAAATTTATAAAGCATTTTGCTGAGTCCTGAGATACTACCTGGCATACATTTCATACCAACACTTGGGGTTACAATTTCGTTTGCTCCCATTAAGGTGGTAGTGAGAACAGGAAGGCCACAAGCCATGGCTTCTTTTAAAACTAACGGGCCTGTATCACGATCGCCATTTTCTGCGACACAAAAAGGGGCGATAAGCGCAGAATAATAAATTAGGTTTGAGCTAACCCAGTCATGAGGTTTTTCACCTAGAAAGCGAATAGATTTACGAATACCAAGCTCTTCAGCCATATACATTAAATCGTTCAGCATTGGCCCGTCCCCCACTATATCAAGGGTTATGCCAAACTCTTTTGGAATATGCTTAAGTGCCGGTAATAGGAATTGCAGCCCTTTCTTTTCAACTAGACGGCCGATAAAAATTAAACGCACAGATTCATTTAGGGACGATGGTACAAACTTAAATTGGCTAGTATCGATACCGCAATGCAACAATTTAACATTGCTCTTTGAAAAGCGCTTAAATTGCATAGCCATTTCTTCACAAACTGCTATTGAAAAATCACAAAGAGCTAATTTGGGTTTTAAGTCTGCGTTGTTTACGTAAACATCATGGCCATGACCAATAGAAGATACGGTAATGTCTGCAAGTTTTGCCGCAACGATACCGTACGCAAGAGGCCCATGCATAAAATGGCAATGTAAATGATCTATCTTTGCAGCTTTTATATAACGTGCAATTTGATAACCATAAGCAAGCAAGGATTGTGTTGAAATTGATTTAAATTGAGCTGCAGTATGCGTTGCCCTTGCTAACTTATAAATGTTAAACATAGAAGGTAAGATCAATCTAAAAGCAGGTTTAGTGATTTTTTTAACTTCAATGGCACTGGTTAAATTAATCATCACACTGGTTTTTTCAAATGTAAGAACTGTCACCTTATGCCCTGCATTGAGAAGAGCTTTAATTTCCGTTACAACAAATGTTTCAGATGCAATTGGAAAGCTTGGGACCAAAATAGCAATGTGCTTCATAAAAACGCTCCTATAAAAACTGTTATAAGAGCTATGGCAAGTTCCATACCCGGCTATTAAACCTTTAAATTCCCGAAATGAGATTAAATTTTGCTGGAGATTTGCAAAATGCAACGCACAAAGAGAAAAGGCTGAGTAATTTCACAGAAAATACAGATTTAAAGCTGGCGTCTAAATTGCGTATCCTTTACTACGTGAAGAAATGCTTTTGGAGCATATTATGAACAGCCAAGTCAGTATTATCATTCCTAACTACAACTGTTTGCAGTATCTAGATACCTGTATTGACAGCATTTACCAGCAAAAAAATGTGCAATTCGAGATAATTATTGTTGATGATGGCTCTACAGATGGTAGTAAAGAATACCTTGAGCAACTTGCTGCTGACAAAAGTGAGGTACGCATCTTTAGCCAACAAAGAAAAGGCGTTGTCGCTGCTCGTAACCTTGCAATTACACAAGCAAAGTCAGAGTACTTAGCTTTTTTAGATGCCGATGATTATTGGTCAGCCGATAAGCTTGCAGCTCAGTTTGCATTTCATAAAAAACACCCAGACTGTGTGTTAAGTTTTACTGACTACATGCATTTTAATGAAAATAACGAAGATATAATTGGCTGTTTTGATTACTGGCCAGAATTTAAATGCAATAAAGAAAACACAGACTTCCAATTTCTAGATAATCCAATAAGCCAAATGATCACCACCAACATTGTTGGCACTTCGTCAGTCATGGTTAAACGCTCAACCATTGTTGATGTGGGTGGTTTTGACAATAAGTTAAGTAGCGCTACCGATTTAGATTGCTGGTTAAAAATAGCTAAAAAAGGTTATGTTGGTTATTCAACGCTATGTGCAATGCACTATCTAATGCGTGCTAACTCTATAACATCAAATAGAGAAAATAGACTAGCGGCCATGGTTGAAATTATTAATCGTAACCAATCTGTTGTATCAAACAATGAACTTAAAAAAATCAAAGCACGTTTAAGTGAATGTTATGGCGAGTTCTACCGTGAACTTGGTCAGTATTCAAAGGCACTTATGTATTCGAACAAAGCCTTTTGGCTATTCCCTCATAAACGAAATTTTAAACATATGCTCTATGACTTGAAGCACTTATTTGGAGCACATTCATGAGAAAAAACATTGTAATCATCGATGATGATGAAGCAATTTTACGTTCGCTAAAACGATTATTAGGTACTAATAACCATGTGATTTGTTTCAGCGATCCTCTATCGGCTATTGAGTATGCGAAACAGAACCCAATTAGTTTAGTCATTTGTGATCTGTTAATGCCTGCAATCAGTGGTTTTGCTGTTTTAGAGGATATTAAACTGCTGCAACCAAACTGCTCTCGCCTTTTGATTACCGGCTATGCAGAGCTAGAAGCTTCTAAAAGTGCGCTTAACGATAATATTGCTAATATGATTACTGCAAAACCTTGGGATAATTTTGAGCTAACTATGCTGGTTGATATATTAATTGAAAATAGTCACCTTAAATTTAATCAATGCGTAGAAAATGTGAGTTCATAGTGCAGCAGTTTGTGGTCGCTGCCGTTTACTGAGTTAACACCAATATTAGATAAAGAAACATCTTCACTCACTAAACAATGATCTATTGGTAAACCCAAAAGTTTTAAATCACTTAGCTGGTTTTTCAAAGACCAAGACGTATAAAAACCTGCGTGATTAAAACAACTGCTTTTATTATTTATAAAGAACCGTGACCAAGGTACTGTATTAAAATCACCAGCAACTAACCAACTGCCCTTTAACTTTTTAATTTCTGAAGCGACTTCTCTTAAGACTAAGTTTCTCTGACTCCACAAATTTTGAGTTCTAGGTGATGGAGGATGTAAAAACACACTATTTAACATAACGTTATTGTGTAAAAAACTAAGCTTTACATAGCCAAGCTTAGGATTATCAAAGCGTTTAATTTGCCTTTGTACGATTGGAAGTTTTGATAGAACAATAATGCCAAATGGCGCCCCTTCAACTTCAGCATAACCAAATAAATGATATTTCGAGTTTAGCTCATCAAGCACATGCCGCTGCGTATCATTAAACTCAAACAGTACTAAGATATCATTTTGCGCATTTATAAATTGGCTAGTGATGATATTTGCTAAGTTAGGGTTACTATATTGCAAATTTACCTGGGCGACTTTGATATCTGTGTTTTGAATCGCTTCAGATGATGAGTAAGGTTTAAAATGAAATATTACTAAGCAAATACTTAGAGCAATTAAACTCAAAGATAGTTTTTTGTTCCACCACAACAAAAAAAATGCAGGTAAAAAACTAAATACAATTAGCAACCCTCGCAAAGAGGCCGCCAAATCAAAAAAGTAACTATCAAATTGATTAAAAGCTAACACTAATATAGCTATATAACTGAATAAAAATAGTAAACGCATCGCACTCCCCCTCTGATAATTTATAGCCGCATATTTTGTACCTTGCTGAGATATACTTAAAACAAATATAGTATGATGTGTTCTTCTTATGTATTAAATTAAGCACCCGAAGGTACTTAATTTATTTAGAACTTACTGTAATACCAATTCGCTTAATTAAGTGGTCTATTTTGAGGCAATAAAACCTCGTTGATAGCAAGGCAAAAATTTCGTTATTTAGTTGTTCTAAATCAGAAATTTTTAACGCAGGTAGCAACAGGTTTAATCCCTCAAAATAATTAAGTATTATTGCGGATTGGTATAGGTCTTATTCAAATCCGTTGATCATTTTGTCGCACACTACCGGAGTTGGTCTGTGGTTATCATCAACAGCAACAAACGTAAAGCTACCAGAAATAGCTAAGTGTTTATCGTCTTTGTGCATTGTTTCTAAAAAGATTTCAACATCTACCTTAAGGCTAGTGTTACCTACGTGTACAACTTTAGAAATAAGCTCTGCAAATGTACCAGCCGGAATGGCTTCTTTAAAATCTACACGGTCAGACGAAATCGTTACAAGTGGCTTACGGCAAAAACGTGTAGCAGCAATAAACGCTACTTCATCCATCCATGCCAACGCGTCACCGCCAAACAAAGTATTGTGGTGGTTGGTACGGCCAGGAAAAACTGTTTTTGTTACCGACGTTGTTGAGTCAGCAATACGCTTTGCAATAATAGCGTCACGATCGATTTGTTGTGTCATAGTCTCTACTTTTTATTAGCTAATGTGTCTTGCATCATTAGCGCAGGGTCAAGGCGTTCATTTTTCCAATTAAAACGCCAGTCTAAATGAGGGCCAGTTACGCGACCGGTCGCACCGATCTCGGCAATTTTATCGCCACGCTTAATTTCGTCCCCTACTTTTACATCTAATTTGCTTAAATGAATATAAGTAGAGGTAACACCATGGCCATGGTCAAGAATCAAGGTACCACCAGAGTAATATAAGTCAGCATCAGCAAAAACAACTGTGCCGCTCACTGGCGCATACACTGGGCTACCCGTTTTATTGGCAATGTCTAAACCAAAGTGCGGGCGACGAGGCTCACCATTAAAGTAACGCTGGCTACCATAAACACCTGAAATGCGCCCCGTTGCCGGTTTATAAACAGGGTCTAAAAAGTATCTTAAGTCAGAATTAACTTGCCTAGCTTTACGTACAGCTACAGCTTCACGGCTAATACGCTCAGACACTTCTTTAGGTGGCGAAACATATTTTTTTGCTACACCGGTGATTTTATCGATTTTGTAATCACGCTTAGTGATCATAATTGCTTGTTCGTGGCTTACACCAGCACTATCAACCCAAGAAAGGCTATGATTTGTCTTAGCATCACGACCAAAGCCAAACACAAACTCACCATTTGTTGAAAGCTTAAGAGGCTCACCATTAAAGCTGACACTTTTAGCGCCTTCAATTTGGCCTGTTACTAAACCACCTTGAGTTAAATGTCCTTTTAATTCAACAGCACTTGCAGTTAAAGAAGATAATCCTGCAAATGCTGCTATTAATAATCCTTTAAGCATAACTGATTGACCCCTTACCAACCCCTTCGTAAGCGGTAATTTTAACTTCTGAATCAGGGTATTGGTTTTTAACTTGTGAACTTAAGTAGTCTGCAATGCACTCAACCGTAGTATCGCAAGGTAAAATGTCGCAGCGTGATTTGTCTATCGCCATTTCAAAATAACCTTGCTGTGATGTATATGCAAAGCACACATCGTTCTCTTGTGCAGTTACATGCTTGAGCTCTGATTTATTTATTTCATCTTCAGCTGTTGCTAGATAAATGTCTTCCCATTTATCTGCCCACTCTTTTTGTAAGCGAGGCATAGCCATACCATCAAGGCTAATACCAATCTGTGAGCGATGGCCATGAATAATACGCTGACAATTACCATCGTGCTTTTTAAGACCATGGCTGTAATGATAATAAAAACTTTGGCTATGCTCTGGGTATAAATTTATTTCAATCTTTTCGATGTTGCTAGGGAGCTCAGGCATAATAGTTTTAATTAAAAACTCGGTTACCGATTTTTCATCAATAACATCAGCATCGATTAAACAATATGCTTGGTTAGGAGCGCTCATTGCTAAGTGATAATTATCACCAAAGTGACAATCTAGCACGCTGTGATCAGCATGCTGTGTTAGTGAACCGTTTAGAGTGGCTGGCACAGCAAGTTTATGGTCGATACAGTTATCAATAATGCCCTTGATTTGCTTTTTAACTAAACCAAAATCAAGCACCATCGACTCATCATTTAATTGACCGTGCAGAGTTAAATCCACAATCCAGCTCTCGCCAACTGCGCCGCGTTTATTACACAAGTAAGAAAAATCAATCACTGTCAGTGAGTTTACAAAAAGGATCATAAATTTCCTTTAGACTGGTTAAAGAATCACAGCAATTATAATGATTTTTACTTCACAATGCGCGGTTTTATCTCCCTTTATCAGCGACAGTTTAATTAAATGGTCATAAAACAAGCTAAAAATAGCAAATAATTAACTGCTCCGAGTTGTTTAGCGTACAAGTGTACGCTAAAGTACGGAGCAATTTCTAAGCGATGAATGAGAGTTATGGAACCTAAAAACAGCTATACAAAAGAAGAATTGGTCCTTTGCGGTCAAGGTGAAATGTTCGGTGAAGGCAACTGTCGTTTACCAAGTGACAACATGCTAATGATGGACCGCATCATCTCTATCACTGCTGATGGTGGTGAGCACGGTAAAGGTCAAATCGTTGCAGAACTAGATATCAATCCTGATCTTTGGTTCTTTGACTGTCACTTTAAAGGTGACCCAGTAATGCCTGGTTGTCTTGGTCTTGATGCTATGTGGCAATTAGTTGGTTTCTTCCTAGGTTGGTCTGGTGGTCCAGGTCTTGGTCGTGCACTTGGTGTAGGTGAAGTTAAATTCACAGGTCAAATCTTGCCAACAGCTAAAAAAGTAACTTACCGTTTAGACATGAAGCGTGTTATTAAACGTAAATTATTCATGGGTATGGCTGATGGTACTGTAGAAGTAGATGGCCGCGTAATCTATGAAGCAAAAGATCTTAAAGTAGGTCTTTTCCAAGATACATCTGCGTTTTAATCTTTAATTTAAGATACAAAATAGCAGATACAAAAAAGCCCCTAAATGGGGCTTTTTTGCGTAAATAAGGTGCCTATATTAAGTTTTAAACATGTTTCGGTTTTCAATGGCTTCTCGCCAGCCACCTAACCACTCAGATTTAGGGTCGATTTGTTGATAAGGGCATTGTTCTTTGGAACGGCCTGCCAAGCCTGCTTTATAACCTTGAGAATGAGCTCTTTCTAAACGATCTCTTTTCTGTCTCTTCATAGGTAATATCCTCACCTTTTTATATTTATAGATATGTAGCGAAATTGACATCTACATTTAATGAATAGTTAATAAAACTGTTAAATTCAAATAGCAAAAAGCAATTAAATAAATTGACAATAACTAACGTGCTGATGCTCAAATGAATTAACATTTTAAATGACTAAGTGGTCGTACCTCTTCAACTAAAACCATCTATTAATACACTTAAATTCAGCTAAAAACGATACAGCTCTTTTAGCTTCATTATTTGTGACCAAGCCAATTTCGGCAAAGTTCCCAATTAAATTGTAATCATGACAAATTTATGATGATTACAATTTAGTCAATTTAATGCTTGCATATTAAAAACCGATCGGTCTAATATGGTCGGTATGGAAACAAATAACTCTGTGCCAAGCCGTCGTGGCAGGCCACCAAAAATAGCGCGTTCAAATGCAGATACCCGTGCCCTTTTGATTAATACGGGGCTAGCTGTATTAACCGAAAAAGGCTTTAGCGCAACCGGCATTGATTTAATATTAAAATCAGCTCAGGTACCCAAGGGCTCTTTTTATCATTACTTCAAAAGTAAGAATGACTTTGGCTTAGCACTCATTGATGCTTACGACAGCTATTTTCAGGCAAAGTTAAAACGCCACCTAAACAACGATTCAACAACCCCTCTTGAGAGGATTGTGCTATTTGCCAATGACGCCAAACAAGGCATGGCAAAGTTTGAGTTTAAACGTGGCTGCTTAATAGGTAATTTAAACCAAGAAATCAGTCACCTTGATGAGCCTATGATTGACCGCATAAAACAGGCTTACGCCAACTGGCAAGCTTTAATCGAGCAATGCTTAGTTGATGCTAAGAAGCAAAAGCAAATTCCTCAATCATCAGATTGCAAAATGCTTGCTGAGTTCTTTTGGATTGGCTGGGAAGGCGCAGTCATGCGCTCTAAACTTGATAAATCAAGTGAACCGCTTACCCTTTATACAGCACAATTTTTACGCTTAATTTTATAAAGCCGTTTAAATACGGTTTTATTTTAACCATTAAAAGACGATCGGTCTAAAAGGAGTCAACATGACAACATCAGTAAAATCGGTAGTTATCAACAAAGATGATCAAGGCTACCGTGCCGAATACACAGACTTTCCTGTAGAAAGCATCCACCAGCAAGATGTAAATATTGATGTTGACTACAGTACATTGAATTACAAAGATGCCCTAGCCATTACAGGTAAAGGACCTGTGGTAAGAACATTTCCTATGATCCCCGGGATAGACCTTGCAGGCACAGTAACAGACTCTAAAAGCGATGAATTTAAAGTAGGCGATAAAGTTCTGTTAAATGGCTTTGGTGTTGGGGAAAAATACCTAGGTGGTTTGAGTTCAAAAGCGTCTATGAGCGCTGATTGGCTTATCCCCCTCCCTGCTAATTTAACACCAAAACAGGCTATGCAAATTGGTACTGCAGGCTATACGGCAATGCTGAGTATTATCGCTTTAGAAAAACAAGGTATCACACCCCAAAGTGGCGAAATTCTTGTTACCGGTGCTAATGGCGGCGTGGGTAGTTTTGCTATCTATTTGTTAAATAAACTAGGTTTTGATGTAGTTGCGACAACAGGACGAATGAACGAAGCAGATCACCTTGAAAAATTAGGCGCAAAACGCGTTTTACCACGCGAAGAATTCTCAGCACCAGGGAAACCACTCGCTAAAGAGCAATTCGCTGGCGCAATTGATTCCGTGGGTAGCCACACCCTAGCAAATGTATGTGCATCGATTAAATATGATGGTGTTGTAACAGCGTGTGGTTTAGCACAAGGTATGGACTTTCCGGCAACGGTAGCGCCGTTTATCCTTCGTGGCATTAGTCTAATGGGTATAGATAGTGTAATGCGCCCTAAAGCTGACCGAATTGAAGCATGGCAACGTTTAAGCGAATTAGTTGAAGCTCAGTACCTCGATGCTATTTCGCAAGAAATTCCACTTTCTGAAGCCGTTGCAAATGCAGAAGCCTTATTAAAAGGTGAAATTCGCGGCCGTGTAGTGGTCAATTGTAAAGAATAAGCTCGAATATAAACATTCTTAGCAAGTTAGCTATAAAACTAGGGTAAAGGCAATTATACTTACCCTAGTTTTGTAATCCCGGAAAGTCTAATGAGTAATAAAGAAATTTTCAGCAATAACCCACTGCAAGGTGTTGGTATCGAGCAAGTCGTTACAGAGCTTGTCGAGCAATATGGCTGGGAATTACTCCACGCCTATATGCGTTTGAACTGCTTTAAGAATAACCCAGATGTAAAATCTGCGGTTAAGTTTTTACGTAAAACCCAATGGGCACAAGAAAAAGTCGAGAACTTTTATTTGTATCGTCTCAAAAATTTACCACGCCCAGACGATGTAAACTATGAATTACCGCCGCGCGATCGTGTGATCCCTGCTGATCAAAAACCAGGTGAACCTTGTGAGTTAAGTTTTACCGACGCTAAACGTATTCACGCTAAAAAAGAAGCCAAGCAAAAAGCCCGAACCCGTAAGCAACGTTCAAGTGCGAGTAACCCTTGGGGTAATTAAGCTTTAAGTTTTGAGCTATAAGCTGTTAGTTGAAATAAGCCGCCTTTAAGGGCGGTTTTTTATGTGAGTTAGCGAGTTAGCGAGTTAGCGAGTTAGCGAGTTAGCGAGTTAGCGAGTTAGCGAGTTAAGATTTGAAGGGCTATCTAAAGACGTCAATATTATTTGTTATTAATTTAAGGGTAACTTGAATATGTTAGACTGAGTTAATCATCATTAATGTCATTAAAAAAGGATGTGTATGTCTAACTACAACGAATCACCTGAACAAATTGCAAATGCAACGCAAGATTACGTGATGCAACAAACAATGTTGCGCATTAAAGATCCAAAGCCTTCTTTAGATTTCTATCAAAATGTTTTAGGCATGAAGTTACTGGGTAAATATGATTTTCCTAAAATGGAGTTTACGCTGTACTTTTTAGGTTATGAACAAGACATGCCAAAAGGCACCGATAAAGAAAAAGCACAGTGGGTATTTCGCCGCCCTGCTCTTATCGAGCTTACACATAATTGGGGCACAGAAAAAGACGACAATTTTGCTGGTTACCATAGTGGTAATGATGAACCAAAAGGCTTTGGTCATATCGGTATTAGTGTGCCAGATGTATACGCAGCATGCGAGCGTTTTGCAAAATACGATGTTGAGTTTGTCAAAAAACCAGACGATGGCTCGATGAAAGGCCTAGCTTTTATTAAAGACCCTGATGGCTATTGGATAGAAATACTCTCGGCAGAGGGGATCACTGAGATAATTGAAGAGCATAAGTAAAAGCCAATTACCCTAAAACCTGCTATTTAGCAGGTTTTTTATTTAATAAAATAGGAATCTTAAAATCTAACTTTTAAAAATTAGAAAAACCACTACTTTCATCATCACTTGATACTGTAACTGAAAGCTCTTCATCTATACTTTCAAAAACTAAAAAGTTAATTGGCTTACAGCAAACCTGGCAATCCTCAATATATTGCTGATTTACGTCAGCTGGATCCAATAAGATTTCTATTTGCTCACCACAATACGGACAAGTAATCTTTTTCTCTGTTAATTGATTCATCAGCCAGACTCCTTACTATTGTGATCACTTTTAGTGACTTTGTTTAAATACATTCAAGATGTAACTATTAAGATTCATCAAAATGCTCAAAACACTTAGGAAGATATCCCCAAATTCTTATTGTTGTTTTACCTTTATCGTAAGATAAACCTATCTTATCTAAAAGCTCAGTTAAGCTTTCAGAGTGATCAAACTCTTTTATAGAGTGATGCCTTCTGACATCTACTACCTCTTCTATAAAACATAAATCTAGCCACTGAGCACCAATAAAAGGAAATGGTAAATGATAGCACCACTCACAATCCCACTCTGATATATGCCCAGTTACCCATTTTGAACGAAAAGGTGGTTGCCAATTTTTCCATTCTCGCACTTCACAAATGAGCTCATTCCACTTTGTATTGTTTGCAGCTCCTACAAGATTCCGCATTTTAATACATCTTAATGCATCAATTTTGTCTTTCTCATTAGCCGATGCATCAGCCATAGGCAGAAGGCTCATATGTCTAACACTCTTTTTGGATCTCGCGGATAAAACTCATCGGGCTGTTTAGTACACAAATCAAATTCACGGGTATTTTTGTAAGGTAGCTTCATAAAGCCTGCTACACCAACATCGGTAATATTGACTGCGTATTGCATAAGCTTACTCAATAAGCGTTTAAATTCAGGCTCTTTACTGGCATCAAGCAAACGATAGTAATGATGTATTTTCATCCTATCAGGTAAGGCTTCGAAAATGATACAGCCCGTGTGGTGTATTTGGTTTAGCTCAAATACGCACTTTATAACCTTTTTCGGGAGCTGTAGTTGCTCATCAGGGTCTTTACCATCTTCAAAGTAAGAGTGTGGCCTGGTTACGTCTGATGCTTGTACATCCATTACTTCGTAATCAAGCTCAGGTAAATGTTCAAATTTAAACGCACCTGTGCCATCACGCTCGAGCTGAATGGTTTTACGCGCATCAAACAAGCAACATTTAAAGAGACCTTTTTGTTCAATCCCCTGTGCTAACATCACCGTGTTGTTAATCGCATCGGTAAACGCAGTGCCGAGCGTTTCATCATGTAAAATAAGTGAAGACTCAACAAACAGTGAGTTTTCTTTCCAATGAAAACTAAGGCCCCCTACTACTGGGTATTTTGCTAATCGGCTTATTGAGGCCAAAAATGCTTTTTCGGTGTCGCCGGTATCAAATAAAAACTCTTTGTAGTATCTGTCGAGCTGGGCATCGTTTACATCAAGTAATTGTTGATTATGGTCGGCTTGTCTTAAAAATTGTTTACGTGAGCTATAAACCACCGTGTCTGGGTGTTCATCAAACTCACTAAACCAATAAGGAATATACGGGCGAATGACTTTACGGGGCAGCTCAGGGAGGTAAGCTTTAGCCATTGTAGGCATGTTTCGCATAAAATAATCACCTGCGCCATCTCTGGTTGCCTTATCTTTTGAAAGCATACCGTCAATAACCCGGGCAAGCTCCATAGGTAAATTCAGGCTTGTAGCCGGAATCACCGCCGCACCAAACCGGCATGATTGTGCAGAGGCCAGTGCATAAAGGGTTGATGCGACACCTTGTTCATCAAAACGTGGCGATGACTGCCCGCCAGACATTTGCTCATCACCAATAAAATACACATCACCCATGCGTGCATTAGTGGTGCTAATATCAGCAGACATAAGATCCATAAAGTTGCTGGCAACCGGATTACCTTCAGCATCTATTTGTGCGTAAACAGAGCTGCCCCAGTCTACCAATGACAATTTATTGGTTTGTTCATCATAAACAATGTTAGAGGGTTTAATATCGCCATGCACAATTGGCTGAGGGCTTAAGCCATTTTTGTGTTCACGTAAATCTAAAAGCACATTACGTAGTCTAAGAGCCAGCGCCATAACTTTTGCTGCGCTAAAACGCCCCTGTTTGATAGAGATTTTTTCTAAGTCTTCACCTAGAGCGCGCTCCATCATTAAAATGCCTTGCTTTTTAATGCGTTCAAAGGCATAAAATTTTGGCACCAGCGGATTATTAACTTGCGAGAGCATGTACGCTTCGTCTTCTAGACGGTCACGCACACTTTGTGCAAGGGTTATCCGGGAAAACTTAAATACCCAAGGTAGGTTTTCATCATCAACACCGGCAAAAACAAATCCGAATGCACCAGAGCCAATTAATTCAACGTCACTGTAACCAAGCAAAGTAAGCTGTTTAATACAAATATTAAGCCATTGACGGTGCTTTTTAGCATCATGGTGAGACAGTAAATAAACAGACTGTTCTTCATTGATATAAAAATTGCGGATTTGTTTGGGATTCACTGCATCTCTCAAAGTTAAGCGGCTTTTAACCGCTTAATTATTGAATGCTAAACAGTTAATTACAAGGCTTTTGCTCTTCGATGATCCAGCCTTGATCTTTCAGAACCAGTTCTGATACTGCAAAGGTTAAGCAAAAAAAGATAACCAACTCTAATAAGGTAAGAATATCAGCGGCAAAACACCAGCCTAAAACCCCTGCAAATAAAAATGGGATTGCTTTTAAATACCAAGCAATTTGTCGGGTTTTACCATATGTGAGTTGATAACTGTGAACTAGCTCACCCTCACACTCTAATGTAATGGTAGAAGAAAACTTCCTGAATAAAGTCACTGAAATTGTTAATTGGCAGACTTTACCATCAACATTAAACTCATGAACAGATTTAGTTTTAAAGTTACGTGATTCTGCTATTAATTCACTGTCTACTTTCAAAACTTCTTTACCTGAGTAAGCAGAACCCCAGTATTGAATTAAATGTTCACCCAGCTTGAAGTTGGCTTTAATTCCCTTGCTCATTGATACTGTAATGCCATCCGTGTTCATAACAAATCTCCTTATCATTATGAATTTAAAATACTTTAAAAATAAAAAAACGGCAAGCTAGGCTTACCGTTTTGGTACTTTCAATGGGTAAAGGGTTACCATTTCAAACTAAAGGCGGATACCGCCATCAATTTCAACAACACGACCTGTAAAGAAGTCATTCTCTACAATGTATTGTGCTGTTTGAGCAATTTCTTCTGCTTCACCAAAACGACCCACTGGCGTAACCGCCATCATGCGTTGTTTTGCTTCTGGTTTCATTGCATCTGTCATCGCGGTGCGAATAACACCTGGTGCGATTGCACCAACACGGATACCAAAGCGACCTAATTCTTTCGACCAACCTGTTGTCATCGCAACAACACCGGCTTTAGACGCAGCATAGTTTGTTTGGCCAATGTTACCAGCACGGGCAACACTCGACATATTAACAATAACGCCGCCTTTGCCAGACTCAATCATGTGGCTTGCAGCTTCACGACCAGCTAAAAATACGCCTGTTAGGTTCACATCAATAACAGATTGAAATTGAGCCAACGACATTTTATCAACTACTTTGCCTTCTTTTGCTTTGATAAACATACCATCGCGTAAGATACCCGCGTTGTTAATTAACACGCCGATATGGCCAAAGTCTTTGTTGATAGTATTAAACGTTGCTACCACAGCGTCTTCGTCGGTCACATTAGCAGCATACGCCATGACTTTTGTGCCATACTTAGCAAGCGCTGATACTGCAGTATCTAGTACGTCTTGTTGCATATCGATAAGAGCGATGTTCGCACCAAGGGATGCAAATTTCTCGGCCATCGCAAAGCCTAAACCTTGCGCACCACCGGTAATTACGATGTTGTTGTTTTTAATTTCCACAACAATCTCCTACTTCGAGAATAATTTAAAAATAGCGCTAAAATCATCACTACCCGCACCTTGATGCTGAAGCATAGTGTATAGATTCTTCGCCATTGACCCCATTGGGGTAGATGAATTACTTTGCTGAGCCGCTTCCATAGCAAGACCTAAGTCTTTTGCCATTAAATCAACCATAAAGCCCGGTTTATAATCATTACTTGCTGGTGCTGTTTCCATTACACCAGGGCATGGGTTGTAAAGCTCAAGTGTCCAGTTACGACCAGAGCTTGCGCTCATGATGTCACTTAACACTTTTGGATCGAGCCCATTGTTGATGCCCATTTGTAGTGCTTCGCTAGTACCTGCCATTAAAATGCTTAGCAGCATGTTGTTACAGATTTTTGCGACTTGGCCTGCGCCAATATCACCAGCATGGAAGATGTTTTTACCCATATTTACTAAAGCCAGCTTGGCTTTTTCAAAGTGGCTTTGCTCACCACCGACGATAAAGGTTAAAGTACCCGCTGTTGCACCTGCAACACCACCTGATACCGGCGCATCAACAAAATCAATGCCTTTTTGAGCAAGTTCACTACCCACTTGACGCGCTGATTCTGCATCAATGGTTGAGCAGTCAATCACTAAGGTTTTGCTATCAAGTAAGTTAATAAGACCCGTTTCACCTAAGTAAAGCGATTTAACGTGTTTGCTTGCCGGTAGCATACTGATAAAAATATCAGCACCAATGGCACACTCAGCTGCATCGGTAGCAGCAATTGCACCTTTATCGGCAAGCTCATTAACCGCTGCTTTATTTAAGTCAAACACGCGAACTGTATGACCTGCATTGACAAGGTTTGCCGCCATTGGGCCACCCATGTTGCCTAAACCAATAAATCCTATTGTTAATTTAGCCATTTGTTTACCCCTTGGACTTAAGATGACGTTAATGAGTTAAGTGGATGAGATTGCTCATCCCAGCGTGCTGTAAAGAAGCTATCTACAACTGCTTCGTCGATATCGCTAAGCGATTTAAACTGCCAGTTTGGTGCACCGTCTTTGTCGATTAGTAGCGCACGAACTCCTTCTTGGAACTCACCTACTTCGCCACAACGAACTGACATGCCTAGCTCCATTTTGAAGCACTGTGCTAACGTCATCTCTTTTGAATTAGCTAATTGACGTTCAACCAGCGCACAACTAAGCGGACAACCATGCGCTAATGATTTTTGCGCACGATTAAGCCATTTATCTTCTGTTTCTAAAGCTTGAATGTAGTCAATTTTTCCCTGCAATGAATCAAACTCAGCCAGCTTTTGAATAACCCCAAGGTTATCTTTTACATTGCCTTTAGGAACACGGCCTGAAATATTATCAATCGAGATTAAAATGTTTGTCAGCTTTTCGTGGTTTAATGAGGCTGTTTTGCCCCACTTTTCAGTGGTGATAGCCGTTAAAATAGCGTCATATTTATCTGCTGATGCATAGTGATCAGCAAGATTAACAAACAAGGCATCTTCAGCATTGATAGACGCAGCAGTTAACCCTAAGAATAGACCCACTTGCTCAGGCATTTTATGTAAGAAGTAACTGCCGCCCACATCTGGGTATAAACCAATGGTTAGCTCAGGCATTGCAATACGTGATGTTTCGGTTACCACACGGTGACTTGCCCCAGCCATTAAGCCAAGGCCGCCACCCATAACAATGCCATTACCCCAAAGTAATATTGGCTTTTCATAGCAGTGAATTAGGTAGTCTAACTTGTACTCAAGGGTAAAAAAGTCTTCAATGTAGTTAGCAGGCTCACCTGTGCTCATTGCTTTATGTAGGCTTACTACATCGCCACCAGCACAAAATGCTTTTTCACCAGCCCCTTTTAGAATGACCATGGCAACTGCTTCATCGTCAGCCCATTTTCTAAGCTGCGGCTCAAGCAATTGGATCATGTCGTAATTTAAGGCATTTAACGACTTAGGCGCATTGAGTGTCGCAATTGCAATGAGGCCGCTCTCAGCCTCTGCAGTTTCAAACACCACAGGCGCATCTTGATGATTTAGTAGTGTTACATTAGTCATTAGCCATTTACCCAATTTGCTTTACGCTTTTCTAAGAATGCATTCACGCCTTCTTTTTGGTCTTGCGTATCAAACAACTGTACAAACAACTCACGCTCTAATGGCAATGCATGAGACATTGGCTGTGTGCGACCTTTTTGAATAAGCTCTTTACATGCAGTCACAGCAACTGGGCTTTGTTCGCCAACTTGGTTAGCAAGTTTCATTGCCGCCGCTAAACTTTCGCCAGCACCAACCACTTCTTCAACAAGGCCAATTTCGCGTGCTTTGTCTGCTTTTAGGCGCTCGCCACATAAGATCATGCGTTTTGCCCAACCTTCACCAACAAGCCATGCAAGGTTTTGCGTACCGCCAGCACAAGGCAGCAAGCCAACTTTCGCTTCAGGAAGTGCCATTTGAGCTTGCTCTTCAGCAATACGAATATCACAAGCAAGAGCCACTTCCAGACCACCGCCCATGGCATAACCGTTAATTGCCGCAATTGATACACCACGGAAATTTGTTAATGCTTCAAATGCATCACCAAACACTTTTGACATGGTGGCAGCAACGCCTTTATCACCACTAGCAAACACGTTTAAATCGGCACCTGCACTAAAGAACTTTTCACCTTGACCTGTAATCACTAATGCATAGACATTTTTGTTAGCATTTAGCTCAGTCACAGTGTCTTTAAGCGCGGTTAATGTATCTTGTGTCCAGGTATTCGCTGGCGGGTTATTCATGGTTAAAACCGCTACGTTACCTTCAATATTTAAATCAATCGATGGATTAGACATAGGTTGCTCCTTATAGAATGTCGCCAGCTGACTCAGCTAAGATACGACGTGCGATAATCACACGCATGATTTCGTTTGTGCCTTCAAGAATTTGATGCACACGTACGTCTCTGAAATGACGCTCTAATGGGTATTCTTTGATGTAACCGTAACCACCGTGAATTTGTAGTGCGTCGTCACAGACTTTAAAACCAACATCTGTAGCAAAACGTTTTGCCATCGCGCAGTAAGTGGTTTTTTCGCTGTCACCTGTATCTAGTTTAAATGCGGCTAAGCGCACCATTTGACGAGCAGCAACAAGCTCGGTGTTCATATCGGCAATCTTAAATTGCAGTGCTTGGAAAGCAGCTAATGGCTTACCAAACTGCTCACGCTCTTTTAAGTATTCGCGTGCAGTATTAAGAGCTGCTTGAGCTGTACCTATTGAACAAGTTGCAATGTTAATACGACCACCGTCTAAGCCTTGCATTGCAAACTTAAAGCCTTCGCCTTCTTGACCTAGTAAGTTAGCCGCAGGAATTCTGACACCTTCAAAGCTAATTAAACGTGTTGGCTGTGCATTCCAGCCCATTTTTTCTTCAGCTTTACCGTATTCAATACCTGCAGCATCTGCAGGCACAACAAATGCCGAAATACCAGCTGCGCCTTCACCACCAGTGCGAGCCATAACCACAAGTAAATCAGTTTCACCGGCACCCGAAATAAACATTTTAGAGCCTGAGATCACATACTCATCGCCCTCTTTAACTGCTTTGGTTTTTAGTGATGCTGCATCAGAGCCAGAGCCAGGCTCTGTTAAACAGTAAGAAGCAAGTAACTCACCCATTACTAATTGTTCACAGTACTGGGCTTTAACGTCATCAGTACCAAAGCTTGCAATCATCCAGGTTGCCATATTATGAATGGTCAACATAGCGGTGGTTGCTGTACAACCCATGGCAAGCTGCTCAAAGATAATGCTTGAATCTAGGCGAGATAAACCTAAGCCGCCCGCTTCTTCAGGGGTATATAAACCACAAAAGCCTAGCTCACCGGCTGCCTTAATGGTGTCTTTAGGGAAAATGTGCTCTTGGTCCCACTTTGCTGCATGTGGAGCAAGTTCAGACTCTGCAAACTGACGGGCTGTTTCAGCAAACGCTTGCTGATCTTCGGTTAAATTAAAGTCCATAGTAGACCTCTATTTTGTTGTCTTATTCTTGTGTGAATAACGATTATTGTCGTTTAAATGTGTGTTCTTTGAGCGAGCGTGTGCTCGCTCAGCAGTAAATTAATTACGGCTTACTTAAGGTTGATACTCATGTTCGGACCTGAGGCGATATCATCCTCGAACCAACGTGAAGTAATTGTTTTCGTTTCTGTGTAAAAACGAATACCTTGCTTACCGTAGGTGTGTTGGTCACCGTAGAATGAGCCTTTCCAACCTGTGAAAGAGAAAAACGGTAGTGGCACAGGAATTGGCACGTTGATACCAACTTGACCTACTTCGATTTCATGTTGGAATTTACGTGCAGCAGCGCCGCTTGATGTGAATAACGAAGTACCATTACCGTACGGCGAGTTATTGATAAGCTCAATCGCCTCTTCAAGAGTATCTACAAACATACAAGCCAGTACTGGACCAAAGATCTCTTCTTTGTATAAATCCATCTCGGTAGTTACATCAGTAAATAACGTTGGACCAACCCAGTTACCTTGCTCGTAACCTTCAACAGTAAAGTCAGAGCCATCAATTAAACAAGTCGCACCTTGTTCTTTACCACTTGCGATAAGTGATAAAATACGCTCTTTAGCTGCTTTTGATGTTTGTGGGCCGTAAGCCGCGTTAGCATCATCCCATACACCAGGGCGTACGTTTTCAAAGCCTGTTTTAATTTCATCAACCCAGTCTTTTGCTTGACCAACAAACACAGCAACCGAAATACCCATACAACGCTGACCCGCAGCACCTACAGACGCACCTACTAGATTGTTTACAACATGCGATTTACTTGCATCAGGCATAATAACCATGTGGTTTTTTGCACCTACACAAGCTTGTACGCGTTTAAGGTTTGCTGTGCCTTTTGAATAGATATATTCACCTACACCACACGAACCAACAAATGAAATAGCACGTACTGCTGGGTCTTCTAATAAACGGTCAACTTGTGGTTTTGTACCATGAACAACTTGTAACACCCCTTTTGGTGCACCCGCTTCAACAAATAGTTCAGCTAAACGCATCGGTGTTAGTGGATCTTGCTCTGAAGGTTTCAGAATAAAGGTGTTACCACACACAATAGCCAGTGGGAACATCCATAATGGGATCATCGCAGGGAAGTTAAATGGCGTAATACCCGCACATACACCTAGTGGCTGCATGTAAGAGTAAGTATCGATTTTACGCGCTACGTTTTCCATTGTTTCGCCCATCATCAGTGATGGTGCATTGGCTGCTTGCTCAACAACTTCAATACCGCGCCAAACATCGCCTTTGGCGTCTTCAAAAGTTTTACCCAGCTCATGACAAATAATCGTCGCAAGCTCATCATGGTTTTCTTTTAGTAGTGCAGCGTATTTCATCATAATGCGCGCACGCTCAGAAATTGGCACTTCTTTCCATGTTTTAAATGTTTCTTTTGCAGAGGCAATGGCTGCATCCATTTCAGCATCCGTTGCACACGGAACTTGCGCTAACACTTCTTGGTTTGCAGGATTGATAACATCAATCAACTGCGTTGAACTTGATTGGGTAAATTCGCCGTTGATAAATAAAGGTACTTGGTGCATGAGGCACTCCTCCCCAGTGGGTATAAAGAGGCCGCAACATGATAGTTTTTAAAATACGTTGCGGCTGTGAGAGATTAAAATTCGAAAGCGATTAAATAGCTTCAACTGCCATAGCAACAGCTTCACCACCACCGATACACAGTGAGGCAACACCCTTGCTAAGACCACGATTCTTTAATGCATGAATTAAGGTAACTAAGATACGCGCGCCGCTTGCACCAATTGGGTGACCAAGTGCACAGGCACCGCCGTTTACGTTTACTTTGCTTTCATCAAGTTTTAACTCGTTAATTGCAAGCATAGTCACCATGGCAAACGCTTCGTTGATTTCCCATAAATCAACATCATTAACAGACCAACCGGCTTTTTCTAAAAGCGATTGCATTGCGCCAACTGGTGCTAAAGTAAATTCGCTTGGTGCTTGAGAATGTGTGCTGTGAGCAACGATACGACAAAGTGGTGTTAAACCTTGTGCTTTAGCATCTGACTCACGCATTAACACAAGCGCTGCTGCACCATCAGAAATTGATGACGAGTTTGCAGCTGTAATCGTGCCGTCTTTTTTAAATGCAGGACGTAAACCTGGGATTTTATCAGGACGTGCATTGCCTGGTTGCTCATCAATCGCAACGGTCACATCACCTTTACGTGTAGAAATAGTATGCGCGGCAATCTCGTTTGCGAATGCGCCTGTTTCAATCGCACTATTTGCTTTAGTCAGTGAGCTAAGTGCAAAGTTATCCATTTGTTCACGACCAATCGAATATTGATCGGCAGTGTCTTGTGCAAAACAACCCATTGCTTTGTTGTCGTAAGCATCTTCAAGGCCATCACACATCATGTGATCTTTTACTTCGCCATGACCCATACGCATACCTGAACGTGCATTCGGTAACATATAAGGCGCATTACTCATGCTTTCCATACCACCAGCAACAGCGGTGTTTATAGAGCCTGATTTAATTAAGTCATGAGCAAACATTGCAGCCTTTAAGCCAGAGCCACATACTTTGTTGATTGTTGTTGCGCCAGTACCTTGGTTAAGGCCCGCTTTTAACATTGCTTGTCGCGCAGGTGCTTGACCAAGACCTGCAGGTAATACACAGCCCATGATCACTTCGTCAATCTTATCGGCAGATAAACCAGCTTGCTCTAAGCTACTTTTAATAGCTGTAGCACCTAAATCAGTTGCGTGAGCACCACTAAGTGCGCCCATAAAACCACCCATAGGGGTACGTTTTGCGGCAACAATAACAACGGCTTCAGTAGTCATAATTGGCTCCATGTAAGTGGTTATCATCATGTGTTCAAATCATGTGTAACCAAACAGTTAATTTGTTATAGTTTAGTTTCGATTTAATTCAGCATACATAATATTTACGTTTACGCCAACGTAAATCTAAAATCAACTTTTTTGCGGTCGTTAAAACTGTAAACTTATCTGTATTTTGTTGTATGAAAAATCGAACATCTGCTTACAAGGCTAGATAAATAGAGCTTTTCAACAAATCCAACCAGTTATCTTTATAAGTCTAAAGTATAACTCCCAAATCACCCTTTACCTTTACGTAAACTTCACTTATATTGGAGTTATTCGAATGAGGTAAATAAATCATGAAACAAGACAATCAAACAAACTTTGAAAGCGCAGCAGTTGAACCTGCTAGCAATGAGCAAACGTTTAGTATCAGCGAACTAGCAAAAGAATTTGATATTACCACCCGCTCTATCCGCTTTTACGAAGACCAAGGCCTGATATCACCTGAGCGCAATGGTCAAACCCGTATTTATTCAAAACGCGACAAAGTAAGACTAAAACTTATTCTACGCGGTAAACGCTTAGGTTTTACCTTAGCTGAAACGGGTCGTTTGTTTGAACTTTACGATGCTGATAAATCAAGCGCTAAACAGCTAGTGACTATGCTTGACCTTATCGCAGAGAAAAAAGCGGACCTAAGCCAACAAATGGACGACATTAAAGTTGTCCTGATGGAATTGGTTACAGCAGAACGCCGCTGTCGTGAAACCCTTAATAATTTAGACGAATAACCTGACAACAATCTCGTCAACAGACTCTCACAGGAACACACATTATGAGCACTATTTCACTATACAAAGAAATGAACTTCGGACTTGGCGAAACAGCAGACATGATCCGCGATCACGTTAATAGCTTTGCCAGCCAAGAAATCGCCCCACTTGCAGAACAAACAGATTTAGACAATGCCTTCCCTAATCAACTTTGGCCACAACTTGGCGAAATGGGTTTATTAGGTATGACAGTGCCTGAAGAATTTGGCGGTGCTGGCCTTGGTTACCTTGAGCACGTAATCGCAATGGAAGAAATTAGCCGTGCAAGTGCCTCGATTGGTTTAAGTTATGGTGCTCATTCAAACCTATGTGTTAACCAAATTAATCGTAATGGGTCACAGGCTCAAAAAGAAAAATACCTACCAAAACTTATCAGCGGTGAGCACATTGGTGCCCTTGCGATGAGTGAGCCAAATGCAGGTTCTGATGTTGTATCAATGAAATTAAAAGCTGAGAAAAAAGGCGATGTATTTGTACTTAACGGTAACAAAATGTGGATCACTAATGGTCCAGATGCCGATACCTTTGTTATCTATGCAAAAACAGATTTAAATGCCGGCCCTAAAGGCATCACAGCCTTCATCGTTGAACGTAACACTCCGGGATTCTCTACTGCGCAAAAACTAGACAAACTTGGTATGCGTGGCTCTAACACCTGTGAATTAGTGTTTGAGAACTGCGAAGTACCAGCAGAAAACATTCTAGGTAACTTAAACGAAGGCGTAAAAGTACTTATGAGTGGCCTTGATTATGAGCGTGTTGTTTTAGCGGCAGGCCCGCTTGGCATTATGCAAGCATGTATGGACATTGTGGTTCCTTATATTCATGAGCGTAAACAATTTGATAGTCCAATTGGGCAATTCCAGCTTATTCAAGGCAAAATCGCTGATATGTACACGCAAATGAATGCTGCTCGTTCATACGTTTACACGGTAGCTCGTGCATGTGATCGCGGCGAAACAACGCGTAAAGATGCCGCTGGCGCAATTTTATATGCCGCAGAGCTGGCAACTAAGATGGCCCTTGATGCTATTCAAATCTTAGGTGGTAATGGTTATATCAACGAATACGCGACAGGTCGTTTATTACGTGATGCAAAACTGTATGAAATTGGCGCTGGTACTTCTGAAATCCGCCGCATGCTAATTGGTCGCGAATTATTCACTGAAAGCAGATAGGACCTTGTTATGACGATTTTAAAATCGAGTGTAAATCCACACGATCCGCAATTTTTGCAAAATCACGACAACATGGCAGCACTCGTAACTGACTTACGTGAAAAAGTAGCTGATATCCGTTTAGGTGGTGGCCCTGCCCTGATTGAGCGCCACCAAGGTCGTGGTAAGTTGTTTGTTCGTGACCGTATTGAAACGCTACTTGATGAAGGCTCGCCATTTTTAGAGATTTCACAATTTGCAGCCTTTGGCGTGTATGAACAAGCGATTCCATGTGCCGGTGTTGTTGCTGGGATTGGACGAGTGAAAGGCGTTGAATGTATGATCATCGCCAATGATGCAACCGTAAAAGGCGGCACATACTTTCCACTAACGGTAAAAAAACATCTCCGTGCTCAAGATATCGCAGAGCGTTGTCATTTACCGTGTATTTATTTAGTTGATTCAGGCGGTGCAAACCTGCCTGAACAAGATGATGTATTTCCCGATAAATTACACTTTGGCCGTATTTTCTATAATCAAGCTCGTATGTCTGGTAAAGGCATTCCTCAAATTGCGGTTGTTATGGGTTTATGTACTGCAGGTGGTGCTTATGTACCTGCAATGGCTGATGAAAGTATTATCGTAAAAGAGCAAGGTACAATTTTCTTAGCTGGTCCGCCACTAGTTAAAGCGGCTACGGGTGAAGAAGTAAGTGCTGAAGAGCTAGGTGGTGCTGATGTTCACTGTAAAACATCAGGTGTTGCCGATCACTATGCTGAAAATGATGCCCATGCACTTTCTATCGCGCGCCAATGTATTGAACGAATCAACTATCAGCGCCCAACAGCACCGTTACTTGATGATGTTAAACCGCCGCGTTACGACATTAACGAAATTTACGGGATTGTGGGTACCGACCTTAAAAAGCCATTTGATGTACGCGAAGTAATTGCTCGTGTTGTTGATGATTCATCATTTGATGAATTTAAACGCTACTTTGGCGAAACATTAGTAACCGGCTTTGCAAAAATATTTGGTCACCCTGTCGGTATTGTTGCCAACAACGGCATTTTATTTAGTGAATCGGCGCAAAAAGGTGCGCACTTTATTCAGCTATGTGCACAACGCAAAATTCCTTTGGTGTTTTTACAAAACATTACAGGCTTTATGGTTGGTAAAAAATACGAAGCTGAAGGTATCGCCAAACATGGTGCGAAAATGGTAACCGCTGTTTCATGTGCTGATGTACCAAAATTCACCGTATTAATTGGTGGCTCGTATGGTGCAGGTAACTACGGTATGTGTGGCCGCGCGTTTGAGCCTACCATGATGTGGATGTGGCCAAATGCCCGTATCTCTGTAATGGGTGGTGAACAAGCAGCAGGCGTTCTTGCACAAGTTAAACAAGACGGTTTAGCCCGTAAAGGCGAAAGCATGACTGATGAGCAAGTCAGTGAGTTTAAAAAGCCAATTATCGAGCAATACGAAAAACAAGGTCATCCATATTACGCCAGTGCCCGCCTTTGGGATGATGGCATTATCGATCCTGCTGATACCCGCAATGTATTAGGGCTTGCCTTAAGCGCAGCTAAAAATGCACCAGAGCGCGATTCGCAGTTCGGCGTATTTAGAATGTAATGGAGGCCTTATGTCAGTAACACTCGAAATAACAAAATCAAATGTGGCTGTGCTGGTACTAAGTCGCCCTGAAAAACACAATGCTTTTAACGAAGAAGTCATCAGTGAGCTGATCCGTTTGATTGAACACGCAAATAGCTGTGATGTGCGCGCACTGGTTTTAAAAACCGAAGGTAAGCACTTTTCTGCTGGCGCTGATTTAAACTGGATGAAGTCGATGGCTGGCAATGACTTTGCAGAAAACTTAGCAGATTCAATGCAGCTGGCAAAGCTTATGAAAGTCCTTGCTACAAGCCCTCACCCTACAATTTGTGCCGTACAAGGTGCTGCTTTTGGCGGTGCGCTAGGCTTGATTGCGTGTTGTGATATTGCGATTTGCCAAGACGATGCACAATTTTGCTTAAGTGAAGTAAAGCTTGGTCTTATTCCTGCGGTTATCAGCCCTTATGTCATTAAAGCTATTGGTGAGCGCGCTGCACGTCGTTACTTTTTAACGGCTGAGATATTCGACGCTCATACAGCCAAGCAACTGGGTTTAATTCACCAGATCACCGGCGATTTGCAAACAGCGCTCGACAAACATTTACAAAACCTTGTGAACAATGGCCCTATTGCCGTTAAAGCAGCAAAGCAGCTTATAAATGATGTAGCTGGCAATGTAGTTGATGATGCACTTATTGAGTTAACCGCAGAGCGCATTGCACGCATTCGTGTATCTGAAGAAGGCCAAGAAGGTCTGACTGCATTTTTTGAAAAACGTGCCCCTAAATGGCAGAAATAGGAACCATTATGACAACAAAATCATTGAAAAAAATTCTCGTTGCCAACCGTGGTGAAATTGCCTGCCGAGTTATGCGTACAGCAAAACAAATGGGCTTAACAACGGTTGCAGTTTACTCAGATGCAGATAAACATGCTCAGCACGTAAAGCTTGCTGATGAGGCGTATCACATTGGTCCTGCGCCAAGTAAAGATTCGTACTTAGTTGCAGACAAAATCATCGATGTTGCAAAACAAGCAGGTGTTGATTGTATTCACCCGGGTTATGGCTTTTTATCTGAGAACTGTGACTTTGCACTCGCGTGTGAGAAAAATGATATTGCCTTTATTGGCCCACCAGCATCTAGCATTGAAGCCATGGGTTCAAAAACCCGCGCTAAAGAAATTATGCACCAAGCAAATGTACCTTTAGTGCCTGGTTATTATGGTGACAATCAAGATACTGGTTTCTTACAAGCCGAAGCTGAAAAAATTGGTTACCCGGTACTGATTAAAGCAGCCTTTGGTGGCGGTGGTAAAGGTATGCGAGTTGTTGAACACGCAAAAGACTTTATAAGTGCTCTTGAAGGCGCAAAACGTGAAGCAAAAGCCGGCTTTGGTAACGATTTAGTACTGTTAGAGCGCTACGTCACTAAACCTCGCCATGTTGAAGTACAAGTTTTTGCAGATAGCCATGGTAACTGTGTGTACTTAGGCGACCGTGACTGCTCTTTACAGCGTCGTCACCAAAAAGTAATTGAAGAAGCCCCTGCTCCGGGTTTATCTAATACACTTCGTAAAGAAATGGGTGAAGCTGCGGTACGTTGTGCCCAAGCGATTAACTATCGTGGTGCAGGTACGGTTGAGTTTTTACTTTGTGGTGATGAATTCTTCTTTATGGAAATGAACACCCGTTTACAAGTAGAGCACCCAGTAACAGAAATGGTAACCGGTGTTGATTTGGTGAATTGGCAAATCAATATTGCGGCAGGTGAAGCATTACCACTTAGCCAAGCAGATATTCAGCTACAAGGTCACAGCTTTGAAGCGCGTATTTATGCTGAAGATCCAAGTAATGACTTTATTCCGTGTTCTGGTCACATTGATGCTCTATTTACACCGAACGAATCTGAATTTGTACGTATAGATACAGGGATTGCAGCGGGTGATGAAATCAGCCCATTCTACGACCCTATGATTGCTAAATTAATTGTTCATGACGATAACCGTGAGACAGCGCTTGGGCGCTTATCAAAAGCACTAGAGCAGTTCCATCTAGCAGGTTTTAGCTGTAACGTTAATTTCTTACATAATCTTGCTAACCACCCTACTTTTCAAGCAGGTGCACCCGATACGCACTTTATTGAAGACCAAGGTGAGCGCCTTGTTGCTAAAAACGAGCAACAGTCTGTTATTGCGACCGTTGTGGCAGCCTATGCGTATGCACATCAACTAAAAGGTGAAAGCAGCAGCCCATGGCAACAATTAACAGGCTTTATGCTAAACAGTGACGCTAAGACAACGATTCCGTTTGTTGATTTAAATGTTCATGCGGTTAAAACATCAGAAGGCTTTAAAATTAGCTTAGATGGGGTTGACTATACAACCTCAGGCAAGGTTGAAAATGGCCTTGCGAACTTAGTCGTTAATGGCGAAAAAGTCGTTGCTCATATTAATCAAACAGACTCTCACATCACAGTGATGTACAAAGCTCAACAAACGGTGCTAGAGCTGATTGATAAACACTATATTAGTGAACACGAAAGTGATGCACTACCACTTGCTGCGCCACTCAATGGTACTGTTGTTAAGCATTTAGTTGAAGTGGGTAGTACTGTCGCTAAAGGTGACGCTGTTGTCATCATTGAAGCGATGAAAATGGAATACACCCTTAATGCCCCGCATGATGGTGTATTAACGAGCTATTGCTTTGCTGAAGGTGAATTGGTGAGCCACGGTGATATGCTCGCGATTGTAGAAGAGCCGGAGGCGTAATGGCACAGTTTCCTGATTTTGTTCGCATTGTAGAAGTTGGCGCCAGAGATGGCTTGCAAAATGAAGCCGCCGTTAGCACTCAAGATAAAGTCGCTCTTATCAACGCCCTTGCAGATGCTGGGCTTAAAGATATAGAAGCAGGCGCCTTTGTGTCACCTAAATGGGTGCCACAAATGGCTGACTCAAGCGATGTAATTAGCGCGTTAAATTTGCCTAATGTTAACTTAAGTGCCCTAACCCCAAATTTACGAGGTGCAGAGGCGGCAAAACAAGTCGGCATACAAGAATTTGCTATCTTTACAGCAGCAAGTGAAGCGTTTTGTCAAAAGAACATTAACTGCTCGATTGATGAAAGTATTGACCGCTTTAAAGATGTCATGGATTTTGCCAAGGCGAATAACATTCGTGTTAGAGGTTATGTTAGCTGCGTCATGGGTTGTCCATATCAAGGTGATGTCGACTACAATGATGTATTAAAAGTATCAGAGCGATTATTAGAGCTTGGTTGTTATGAAATAAGCCTTGGCGACACCATTGGTGTGGGTACGGCGAAAAAAGTCGATGAGTTATTAGATTTACTTTTACAACATATTGATAAATCAAAACTCGCTGTACATTTTCACGACACCTACGGACAAGCGCTCACAAATATTTACACCGCCCTAAGCCACGGTATAGCAACGGTTGACAGTGCTGTTGCAGGCCTTGGTGGCTGCCCTTATGCCAAAGGCGCGTCAGGAAATGTTGCCACTGAAGATGTAGTTTACTTACTACAAGGGCTTGGCATAGAGCATGGAATTGATTTAGAAAGACTGGCGAAAGCTGGTTGGGCTATTTGCAGTGCACTAAATAAACAACCTGTCAGCAAGGTATCACTTGCTCTAAAGAACACTCAGAATAATTAAGGAGTAGGCTCATGGCCGGTTTCGATAAAGTGGTTTCAAGTTATGAAGCTGCAATGGAAGGTTTAAAAAATGGCGATACTATTATCGCTGGTGGCTTTGGCTTGTGTGGTATTCCTGAGGGACTTATCAGTGAAATTAAGCGTAAACAAACTAAAAATCTAACCGTTGTTTCGAACAACTGCGGTGTTGATGATTTTGGCTTAGGTGTTTTACTTCATGATAAGCAAATTAAAAAAATCATCGCTTCTTATGTAGGTGAAAATGCGCTTTTCGAAAAACAACTACTCGATGGCGAAATTGATGTAGTACTAACACCGCAAGGTACACTCGCTGAGAAGATGCGTGCCGGTGGTGCGGGTATTCCTGCGTTTTATACTGCTACAGGTTACGGCACTCCTGTTGCCGAAGGTAAAGAAGTCAAAGAATTTGATGGTCGCCCGTATATCTTAGAAGAATCAATTACGGGTGAGTTTGCCATTGTTAAAGCATGGAAAGCCGACCGCTACGGTAACCTTGTATTTCGTCACACAGCAATGAACTTCAACCCGATGGCCGCAACAGCAGGTAAAATTACCGTTGCTGAAGTAGAAGAGATTGTTGAGCCAGGTGAACTTGAGCCAAGCCAAATTCATACCCCAGGTATTTATGTTAATCGCGTGATCAAAGGCGACTTTGAAAAACGCATTGAACGTGTAACAACTCGCGATTAAGGAGCAATAAAATGGCATTATCACGTGAACAAGTTGCAATGCGTGTTGCACAAGAACTACAAGATGGCTATTACGTAAACCTAGGTATTGGTATCCCTACTCTGGTTGCTAACTATGTACCTGACGGTATCGAAGTTATGTTGCAGTCTGAAAATGGCTTATTAGGTATGGGTGCGTACCCAACCAAAGACCAAGTTGATGCAGATATGATCAACGCGGGTAAAGAAACCGTGACAGCAGCCACAGGTGCAGCAATATTTAATAGTGCAGATAGTTTTGCCATGATACGGGGTGGTCATGTAGACTTAACAGTATTAGGTGCATTTGAAGTTGACCAGAACGGTAACATCGCATCGTGGATGATCCCAAAAAAGCTAATTAAAGGCATGGGTGGCGCGATGGACCTCGTTGCTGGCGCGAAGAATATTATTGTTACGATGACTCATGCAAGCAAGCATGGCGACTCTAAGTTATTAGAAAGTTGCACTTTACCGCTAACTGGGGTTAACTGTGTAAAGAAAATCGTAACTGATTTAGCCGTACTAGAAGTTAAAGACGGCGCATTTCATCTAATCGAACGCGCTCCGGGCGTGTCGGTAGATGAAATTATTAGCAAAACGGCAGGCAAATTGCTTGTTGAAGGTGATGTTCCAGAGATGGTTTTTTAAACCACTCATACCAGTCGTGTTGAGTTATTAGGCATTTATAGCGACGGAAAAATAGAGTGATAACAAGGCAGAAATTTAGACGTGTAGTTACTCTACATTAGAAATTTCTAACGCAGTTAGCGCTTTATTTAGCACGCTAGAATGACTAAGTATTTAAGTCGATTGGTATCATCCCATGTACCGACCTCATTCCCAGTGCCAATGGCGCTGAGTTACCCAAAATCCCTCGCAAGAGGGATTTTTTTTATCTAAAGCCAGCCTTTCGCCGCACCATTTTGTCACATAAATAGTATAAAATGCCCTGCTTTAGTGAATTGGCAGTATCTAATACTGAGACTATGACGAAATAGCTAAAACTGCTAAGATCACTTTTTTACTAAACATTTGCCTAAACATAGATTAAACGAGCGATTCACGATTGTTTTTTATACAATATGGCAAGAGTTAGCTATATTTATTCTTTACTCTCTATTTTTTACATTTTGGGATAATAATTGCTTAGCAGTTAATTAACTAACAAGCGCTATTGAGACTTACTGAAATTAACTATGCAAACACCTATTCGTGGCTTACGCTCATTTTGTTTTGCTGCACGCACCCTTAGCTTTAAAGATGCTGCAAACCAACTTTACCTTACACCGTCTGCCGTAAGCCATCAGATCAAACAATTAGAAGAACAATTGGGTATTGAACTATTTGAACGTCAAACCCGCTCTATACGCTTAACTGCAGCGGGGAAGAATTTTTATGACTCTGTATCACCGCTGATCAAAGCGCTAGAAAAAACCATCAATGAGTTTAGTCAGTTACAAGAAAACGTAACGATCAGTATTACGCTACCTGAGTTTTTTGCCAGTGAGCTTTTAATGCCAAAACTGAGCGAATGGACCAGTGAGCACCCAAATACAAACTTACAGCTTAATACCTTAAAAACGCGTAAAGAGCTGACTAAGCAAAGCGATTTGTCGATTGTATTGTCTTCATCTAAACCGCACGAAGGCGTTGTACATGAGCTATTTTCGCTATCGTATACACCAGCTTGCAATAAAGAAAACTGGCAAGCATGGCAAGAAAACCCGTTTCAGGCATTAAATGAAGTACCTCTTATACTTCATAAAGCGCGTCCTTGGGCTTGGCACCAATGGGCAGAGCATGCTGGTATTGATGACTTTGCACCAAAACAAATTATTCAGGTTGATAGTATGTTTGGTGTGGCACGTGCCGCGCAACAGGGTATGGGTATTGCCCTAATCCCCTTACCTATCAGTCAGACTTGGTTTGATGAGCAGTGGTTATTTAATTTCACCGATATGCCATTAAAAACAAAAGATAAATATTACTTAGTGCAACACGATCCTAGCGAAACTAATGCACAATTAGAGCTATTTATAAAATGGATGATTGATACTTTTAAACATCTAAAATAATAAATAAAGGACCCTCAATTTTGTTGAGGGTCTTTTATTGCTATTTTAACTTTTCGACTTGGTTACTAAAATACTCACTTTGTTTTCACCAATTTCAAAAGAAGCCTGTTTACCATATTCCACAACAAAAGAAGGAGTAAAAGATCTTTCAGCGAGTGTGATTGATGTTTCTACAGCTGCCGTATTATTTTGTTGTGGTGTAACTTTAACTTCATAACTAAACCCCTCACCTATAGAGATGGTCGCAGGTTGTTTTTCTTCCACCAGCATTACTGGCGATGCTAGTAGCTCATTCGCTTTATAAACAGATGTTTCAACTTGAAAGCTATCAGCTGCGAAGCAACTTGTTGATGCTAAAAATACTCCAGCTACTAAACCTAACTGTTTTTTCATATTTATTTCCTTATCTCATTTATAGGGTTTGTCCGTAATTAATATCAGTTAGTACGTTTATTTGATACACGGAAATTTCTGAATCTATAACTATGTCTATTAAAGCTCTCGGTAATAAACATCGATAGTATGTGATATTGCTTCATAGCGATTGTTTTTATGATTAAAGCATGCTTTACGCAGTTCCTTCTCTTCGTAGTTTTTACCTGCTACTACGACTTGATCTAAAGTTTGTGAATTTGCACAGAATTGATTTGATGAAATTGTTTCTATTATAACTGATTCAGCTTTTGAGCGCGGTAATGAACTAGGCTTTGGGTTTTGCTTCATGCCTTCAAGTAACTGAGCTTTAGTAACAGGTACAGTATCTGACCCTATGCCTGGAATATGCAATGTTTGTCTAATCGTATAGTTTTTACTTAATAATGGCGTAAACAAAGATACATCATTGCTCAAATAAGCCTGCTCAAAATTAAGATAAACAGCAACTTTATCTTCAGCTGCATTGGCAATAACAGGCCCTAAAAGTAACAACGCAAGTATCAGTTTCATGGTTATACGCTTATTCTAAATAAATTAAATCATCAACTATACATACCATCATAAAGTACCGATTTTATTTCTAATTAACAACAATTTGTTTGTTTTGCATACTCTGCCCCTATATTTTTCTTTATCGTAAACTTTAGCTATTTAAACCCCGTGTCTACTTTATCGGGGTCAGATCACAGATCAGACGGCTGACGGCTGATGGCTGATGGCTGATGGCTGACGGCTTTAAGACTAACTCATTACATTAGACTAAAGTCTATAGGTTAAATTTCTTCATCTATTAGGTCATTTTTTATCGTTTGTTGAATTTGCGCTGTTCAATTAAAGTTCATTTGTCGGCGATTGATACCGATTCAAATAGAGGAAAAGATTATGTTTAGTACACTTATGAAACGCGTTGCACTTAGCTCTTTATTAACTTGTTCAGCTATGGCAGTGGCTGATCAGAGTGACTACAAATTGATGGTAATTGACCAATCTATCACTGCTGATGTTGCAGAGAACCGTCAATACGAACAAGCATTTAATGACTGTGCTTTGAGTGTTAAAGAGAAAAAATTCTCTGAAGCTGAAACACTATGCTCAAAAGCAATCAGCTTACTAAGTACGAGTAAAGTACCTAGCTATAAACGTCGCGAATTAACGTCGTTTACCTTAAGCAACCGCGGTGTTGCACGCATCATGTCTGAAAACGACACTGCTGCATTGTCTGACTTTTACGAAGCAGTACAAATTTCAGGTAACGAGTTAGTTGAGCACAACTTAACGCGTGCGAAAAAGAACTTAGCTTTATAAGTTCTCACAGAATTGTGTTGTCTCAAAACCCAGCTTAGGCTGGGTTTTGTCGTTTAGGGGTTTCGCTTTTTAGTCTTCCGCTTTTATTAATAAATTAAGCTCTTTTAGTAATAAGCTCTCTACTGTCTGTTTATCCATTTTAGCCAATTGCTCTAAGCTGTAATTTTTGCCAATTTCTTTAGCTAAAATAAAACCTAGGTAATAACCTCTTCGGTATGGCAGCTTTGTCTCGTCCTTTGCGAAGTTGAAAAATGAAGAATATATTTCAGGTTTTTTTGAATAAAACTTTTTCTTGAGGTCAACGAGAGAATCGAGCTGTCTTGAGCGAATCTTTTTCACCAGATTGCTAGGTATGTTTAGCATCAATTCATCATCACTGGCTGACGGAGTTAATTTATATGAAACGTAAGTAGCTAATCCCTCAGTCCAAATAGAGCACCATAGCTCATCCTTACAATGGAATAATTTTTCATGATAAACATGAAATAACTCGTGATGAAAGAATGGCGTATCGTTTTTCCAGGTATGATATTTGGCCATAAGGTCTACACCAAACATTAAGTAAGATTTACCATTTAACTCTCGCGTTGCCCCATTGAACCTTCCTAATGAGTGAAGTATGTAAATGGGGGTTTCAGATTTGAAATCAGGGAAAGTAGCAATAAATGATTCCATACTGCTGTTTAAATCTTTAGATAAACGCCTATTTTTTGATAAATATACTTCTTCTACACCACTGAAACCCTCAATAGCTTTAACAAAGCTTTTATCTCTATAAAAAGGCGCAAATTGAGAGGTGAAATGTTGAGAAAACTGCTCTGCTCTATTTTCTGCAGTCAACGTCTTGCTTGACTGATATAAAGTATAAAAATCATCAGCGAGATTAATGACTTCGAAATCAGCTGACTGCTTGTTAGCAAGCGTCTTAAATGAAAGCACTCCAGATATGAGACTGGAGAGTAAAAGAAATTTAGATAATTTTTGCATAATTATAGTTAAAAGTATTTGTTAGGTGAGTAGTCTATTGTGACGATATCTCAATACTCGAGGAAATATAACCGTTAATAATCTCGATTTGAGAAGGCAGACCATGGATAGGCTCTGAAACAGCTTGAATTGGAAAGTTTAGTTTTGGTAAATCAATTGTATTGGGTGTTGATATGCCAAACCAAAAGCCAACTGGTTCATCATCAACAAACATACATGGTTGCGTATACTCAATCCCGGCTAAGCCGATATTAATGTAACCCAAGAATTTATTGCCATTAGCATCAGTAAACAGGGATTTTACGAGTAAATGATTATTTGGGTTTAAGGTATCAGCTTCAGTTGCTGGTGTTACAATCGTTTCATCAACTGAATCATCCTTACAATACTTAAAAAGCCAAACAGCATGTTCATTAAGATCTTGAACAGTAATTTCCCAACAAAATTTATCCATGACTTCCCTTATCTATTCTAATGTCTATTCATTATTACACTGCAGAGAACACTGACACTTAAAGTTAGCAACAAACTATAACTACCTGATTTTATATAATTTTGAAATTGTTGTTACTTTTCTAGGTCATGGTAAACATTTGGATTCCAAATTTGCATAAACATCTCTGGATTTTCAATTGGTAGAAAACCATATTGCGCGTACAAACCATGCGCATTGATCTGACTCCATAAAAGTAGACACCTCTTTGGAGTCAGTAATCATGAAAGTAAAGTCACAGCGTAGATATTCCCTCGAATTTAAAATAAAAGTCGTTCAAGAGTCGTTAGACACCACAGATACAGTTAAGATGGTCGC